>JAFLJU010000652.1 GCA_022712835.1 Desulfobacteraceae bacterium | reverse complement strand
AAAATCTTTATTATCACTTGATAAAACAAGCTTGTTCGGATGCTTTTCCAGACGTTTGACCAAAATGGTGTCTTCCACTCCCACAGCATAGATAGCCCCTGCCATTATATTTTTCTGGGATTGATCGATGAGAACGGTATCTCCCTCCCTTATTACCGGTTCCATACTGTTCCCAAAAACTTCCATGGCCACCATACTGGCTGCTGGCCCTTTTCGGGCAAGCCAGGAAGATTGAAAAGATAAATATTCGGAAACCTCTTCACCACATTCAAAGGAACCAGTCCCGGCCGATAGCCTGGCGGCGACTTTGGGTATCTGTTTGTATGCAACGTCATGGGAGTTTTCTGTATTGAGAAAAACCGGCCCCACACCGGTTTCGATCCATCCGGGATTAAACTTAAATTTTCGGTACAGCTTGATAATCCATTTTTCCGGGATAGCGTTTTTATTTCTGGCATGGGTAATACCAGACCGGTTTATTTCAAGCTCTTTTGCAAGCTCTGCCTGGGAACTGATCCCTGTGGCATCTAAAATTCTTTTGAGCAATATATCAATTTTGTTTTCAACCATGCCAGCACCCCATAAATTATTTTTCCTTATGTCGTATTTATTTGACATGCCTGTTTAAAAAATGCAACACTTTTTTTCACCCTGATATTCAGGCGGTTATATCTGCAACTATTCCCCCTAGCTCAGCAATTCTATCATCCAGGGCTTTGATGGCTGTTTCCATTGTTTTATAACTTATCTCCGGAAGATCTCCCCCCCAGGCCTTCCCCGCTTCGCCAAATCCTCTCAGAACCCCTTCCCTTCCTGCTTTTAATCGCTCAAGATCATTTCCAGCACCCTTTATCACAAAATCAATGATACGCTGGGCTGTCTTTTTAACGCCGAAATGCCCATCCTCACTAATCAATTCATTGGCTTGATCCACCGAAAGCTCTGAAATGGGGTTATTCTTATAAAGTAGTCCTGCCTTATCCTCTTTGCTTAACTGATTAAAATGAAGGAGGGCGTTCTGATCATTTAATTTTAGATGAGTTTGTGTTTTAACCTGGAAACTAAATTGTAAGATCTCAGTATTTATTGAATAGTTAGCTTTCGTCTTCTTATTCAAAGCCTGGCCTGTTGTATGAAAAGAACGCGCTTTAATCCCCGATAAAACAGATGAATTTGTTTGTATAGAAACCATAATATTTCTCCCATTTTTCCAATCTTAAGTTACAATAACTATCGGATTTTTTACCTGAAACTTAAATTGCAACTTAAATTGAAGGGGTGGTTTTGTTTCTATCCAGCACATCCCGGATGACCATTGAGATTTTACCAATGGCAAATGGTTTGGTCACAAAGGCCGCAATCCCTAAATCACTGGCGGTTTTCTCATCAATAAGATCAGAGTGACCGGTACAGACAAGTACGGGAATATTTTTTCGAATGGTCAATAGTTCTCTTGCCAGATCAGCACCTGTCATTTCGGGCATGGTCATATCAGTGATCACCATGTCAAACAAATCAGGACTTAATCTGAACCGCTCCAGGGCTTTTACCGGATCATTAAAAACCATGACCTTGTATCCCAATCGCTGAAGAATTTTTTCAAGCATTTGGGTAATGGCCCTGTCATCATCCACAATAAGAATGGACTCATTTCCCTGAACAGGCGGATCTGCATCCAAATTTTTGAGCACGACTTGTTCATCTGTTCGGGGTAATAAAATGGAAAACACTGTCCCTTTCCCAAGTTCACTGTCAACGACAATGGTGCCTTGATGGGCCTTAAGAATCCCCACCACAACCGAAAGTCCCATGCCAGACCCCTTTCCCACATCCTTGGTCGTAAAATAGGGATCAAAAATCCGACTTACAATCTCCCTAGGAATACCGTTTCCGGTATCCGACACGATAATCTTCACATATTTTCCCGGCGCAAGATCATGGGAATGCCTTGTTTCTTCGGGCTTGATGTCAACTTTTTGCACTAGAATATTGATTCGCCCCTTCCCATTATCCATTGCCTGAAAGGCATTGATGCACAGATTCATGACCACCTGGTTTATCTGGCTGTGATCTGCCATCACCACACTGTCTGGGTCGAGATATTGCCGCACAATATCAACGGTGGTGGGAATGGTGGAACGTAAAAACCCAAGCGTTTCATCGATGATGGCTGTTATTTTCAAGGGCTTAAGTTGATGGTCACTCTTACGGCTGAAGCTTAACAATTGCCCGACAATATCCGCAGCCCTGAGGCTTGAGCTTTTGATTTCTTCAAGAAAGGGGCTGGCCGGATGAATCGTCTCAATGGTGGTCATGGCAAGTTCGGCATTGCCCAGAATTATCCCCAGAATATTGTTAAAATCATGGGCAATCCCCCCGGCCATGGTTCCGATGGACTCCATTTTGACAGACTGCTGTAACTGACCCTCAATTTTGTGCCGTTCTTCCTGCTCCCGTTTGAGGATAATAATTTGGGAAATCAGGCTGGCAAAAATCTCAAGGGGACGGATGGTTTGATCACTGGGAATCTCACCGGATTTAGAATCATCCACTGAGATCACCCCGACAAATCCCCCGTGTTCATCATTCAACCGGACAAAAAGATTGTCCTCGGGGTGCCAGACATCAGAAGTTTCAGGTTTGGGTCCCTGCCCATAGCAAGTCGCCTCCTGATTTAAGATATGTTTTAAGGTATGGGGGATATAAAAACTGAATTGTCCAATTTGAATCCCCTGTTCGAAAACCCCGTCATACCATTTTTTGGGGAAGTCAACCCTCCTCAGATGATCAATTTTTTCGGCATTGATCCCTGCATACCCCACAATATCCCGGTAAGGATGCACCTCTTTAAACAAGGAAATAATCACCCGCTGGTAATCGGAATATTCCACAATCGCATTACTGATCTTCTGAAAAATCTGTTCCCTATCTGTCATGGAAATAATTTCGGCGGCACACAAACTTAATTGTTCGGTCTGTCTGGACAATAGCTGCAAATTTTTTTCACTCTTTTTCAAGTTGGTTTCAGCCTGTTTCCGGGAAAGAATCTCTCGGTTCAGCTGCTGGTTAATTCGGATCAAAAAGATGCCCAGTAATACAAGAAATAATGAGATACCAAAGATAACAATATTAGAGGCCATTCTCATTTTTTGAGCCGTCAACCCCAACCGGTTTTTGAACTGATTTTCCAATTCAAGCTCCATCTCGGCCAGATCAACACCCAATGCCCGCATTTGTGAAAACAATTCATGGGCATCCAATACGCTTAATTTTTGTTTTTCGATCTGAAACATGCCCGTTGACTTAAACTCCAGATCATGGGCCCCAATCAATGGAAGAAGAATAGCAGAACTTTTTTCTTCCAAGCGCTTGATCTTCTCAACCACGCGTCTTGCATCGGGAATTTTGACCAGCCGATCAAGGATGGCTATCTGTTCGACAAGGGATGCCATCCGTTTGGGAACTTTGTCCCTGTCAATTTTCCCATGAAAGGAAAGATAGAGCATCAGATGGCCTTCAGCCCGTTTTGCATAGGAACTGACCTCGGTGGCAGCATTGGTGATAGCCTGGAAATGATTTTCACCACTTTCAAGTTCCAAGGTGACCCGCCGAACTGATTCAATGGAAAAATGACTGACCATAAGAATCAACACGAAAGCTGCAACAAATGCTGCCATAAGCCGCCGTGTGTGATGCCCTGACATCTGTTTCATCATGACAACTTGTCAGACGCACCGTCATCATCATCGGTTTTCTTTTGCCGTGGTTCTATTTTCACAGTGTTTTTAATTCTGGGTGGCAAAGGGTACCAAATAGTGGGCACCATAAATTGTTGCCACCCCCATTTTAAAATTCCCACAAGCCAGAAGGATAACCAAAGGGCCCAGGCAAGCATGGCAATTCGATAGACCAACATGGGGATCGAAACCACCCAGGCCTCGGGAAGTACAGGGCCA
>JAFLJU010000191.1 GCA_022712835.1 Desulfobacteraceae bacterium | reverse complement strand
GGGATTCCGGCCCGTCGGACAACTCACATTTTGTCTTTTCAATTGAACGGAACAACAGGTATCCGTAATTGGCCTGGATCAGATTTTCCAGATTGGTCAATAATTTTTTATCCCGGAACTTTGCGTTGACCTTGAGTTCTCTAATCGTGTCCAATGTTCGGGGCAACCGAAGCTGCGGGATAAGATGCCATTGCATCAGCTTCCGAATAACAAGGGGGGAAAGTCCGAACATGTTGTCGCTCCACATGGATTTTGCCTGTACATCTTTTCCATAATGAACCGCCACCTTTTCCCGCATGATTTCAGAATCAAACACATCTCCGCCAATGTAAACACCGCCAACAGAAAGGATATCCTTCTCCCTTGAAGCCCGATCCTTATTGCCACCGGCTTTATATATGGTAAAATCAGAACTGCCGGCGCCAAAATCCCCCACCAATACGATCTGCTCCTGACCGATGGAAAGACTATTCTCATAGGCCAGGGCAGCAGCTATGGGCTCGAGTTGAAATGAGATATTCTTAAACCCGGCTATTTGAGCTGCCCGGGTCAGACGATCCTGGGCAATTTTGTCCCTGTCTTTGTCCTCTGAAAAAATAACCGGGCGCCCCAGGACCAAGTCATCTACTTCCTGTTGGATGATCTCCTGGCCCCGTTGTTTCATGACCGTAAGGAATATGGCGATCAACTCCTCAAGGGTGTAGGATTTACCGTAAATCGTTGTCTTTTCAAAGGCTGTGTCAGGAAGAAAAGATTTGATGGACTGCATATACCGACCGTCGGCTTCATTCTCTATGTAAGCCTGTACCCCTTCGTACCCGACATATGAGCGTGTCTGGCCATCCTCTTTCAAAAAATACAAAATTGATTTTAAGGAATTGGATATGGGGTTTTCCCTGTCCACATCCAACAGTTGCACCTTGCCGCCAAGGTTCACGGATAATGCTGAATTGGACGTTCCAAAATCAATACCAAAAATGGCAGACATGATAAATTCCCCCTGCTAATCCTAATGATAATACGACACAATCTATTATTTTAGATAGACTTCGCTAATTTAAAGCATCAGACTTTACAGGAGACCCCTGGGTTTGTAAAGGAAAATATCCTTCCAAACAATTTACGGCAACAAATAAGAATGGGATCTCGGGTTAAATATACCCGTTCCGGCATGGGTCACCTTAGATGTGCGAAACACAGCATTTCACTTTGATCTTGGTATCTGCACGCTACTTATTTTGTCAGTATTTTGGTTTTGTCAGTATTTTGGTCTTGCCAGTATTCCGGGAAAAAAGGGTGGTTCCATTTTTGATATATCTTTTCCAACTTCCCGGACCTGAACAATTTCTGAATTTGCCCATCAAAGATTTGTATCAATTCCCTTGAGGTATGTGAATTTGAAAAAGCAATGTAGGATTCCTGTTTCCACAGAATCTGTTTTTGGTACAATCCCATGTCGATGAAATGGCGCTTTATATATGACTCCAGACCCATTAGTGTATCAAGATAAACCTCGGCTTGATCTGTATTCAGCAGGTGCCAGGCTTTTTCCGGGGTGTCCACTTCATGCCATTGACTGAACAGTATACTCCGAAGCTGTTTCTGGGCGTGATAATCAACCCCCTCACGCCAGACTGCCCGCTTAAGGTCCAGGGTATGTATCCCTTGCCAGTAAGGAATGGATGCCCGTTTAAAAACCACAGCGGTTTGTTCCACGTACAAGGGATATCTGGGAATCAATTGATTCTCCCTTTGGGCGTCCTTTGAAAAGACACAAAGCATGGCATCCAAATTTTGGAGATTCACCATATCTTTGCATTGTTTCCAAGGGGCGAACCCATGGGTCACCTTAATTCCCATTGGATTATATACCTGTTGAACAATTTCAAATAAAAGGCCACTGCCATCCAGGTTGGTCTGCCCCTCCCAATGGGGGGTTATAATTTGTATTTTCTTAACAGAAATGTTCGTATCTGCCATGGCCCTGGAAACAGGCGAGACCAAAAGAGCCACCAACACACACAGACAAAATTTCAACATAGATCCCACGCCCATGACAAATCCTTGCAAACTTGAAAAATAACCGCCAAATTAAACCAGGCATCAGTTTAGGCAATAAAGGTTCCGGGAGTCAAGAAATGTTTGGCCTGTATCAAGGAGGCACCATGTAAATAGGTGAATGATATTTTGTCTTTTCCCAGTTTAAAACTGAATCTGAAATTCCATTTGTTTTGCAACACAATATCTTGTAAGCTAATTTACTTCGGACTTGACTGGAATCTTAAAAGAGACCTCATATGACTGAAAAACCGACTTATGAAAAATTAGAAAAAAGAGTTCAGGAATTAGAGAAGATAGGATCTGAACAAAAGCTGATTGAAGAAGGGATTAAACAGAATGAAAAAATAACAAGCACATTATTTTCAATTTCAAATTCTGTCAACACAACGGCTAACTTGGATGATTTATACAGGTCCATTTATGATTCTTTGAACCAGATAATTGGATTACCCAATTTTTTTATTGCGATTGTTGATAGTAAAAAAAAACTATTACATTTTCCTTTTTTTGTAGATGAGCACGATACACAACAAACTATTTCCACAGGGCTGGAAAAATATAAAGAAAGTACTTCAAATACCAGTCGAGTGATTTCAACAAAAAGACCTCTTTTCCTCAAAAAAGATCTACTTCAAAGAAGATTGAAACTAAAAAAAACGATTGGAACTGTTTCTGTTATTTGGATTGGAGTTCCCTTGATTGTCAGGGGGGACGTGATCGGTGTCATGGTGGTACAGCATTATTCGGATCCTGAGTATTTTACACAAAAAAATTTGGATTTATTGATTTCAGTTTCGGATCAGGTAGCACTTGCAATTGATCGCAAGAAATCACAAGAGGAAATAAAACAAAAGGAGAAAATAACCCGTACACTTTTTTCTATCTCAAATGCAGTAAATATCACTTTGAATTTAGACGACCTCTATGAACAGATTCACAGTTTATTAGGTGAAATTATTGATGTTACCAATTTTTTTATTGCCATTTTAGACAATAAAGAGCGTACGCTTCATTTCCCATATCATGAGGATACTGTAGACGAAGAATTTTCTCCAATTACAAATTTTAATCCAAAAGATTCGTTAACCGGTTTCGTAGTTTCAGAGCGTAAACCAATACTATTGACCCAAAAAGACCTTAAAAGAATACGCAACAGAAAAGGCGTTCTGGGACCCGTATCTATGATTTGGATGGGAGTCCCGTTGATAATTAAGGGCGAGGTTATTGGCGTGATTGCGGTACAAAGTTATACGGATCCCTATCTATATAATAAACATGATTTGGAAGTATTATCATCCATCTCTGACCAAGTCGCCATTGCGATTGACCGCAAACGAACTGAAGATGAATTGCGCAAGAGTGAAAAAAAGTATCGGCATCTTTTCAATAATGCACCAGCGGGAATGTATGAAATCGACTTTCTAAAACAAAGATTTATTGAGGTTAATAATGTACTTTGTAAGTATACGGGTTATTCTGAAGATGAATTTTTATCCATAGACCCTTTGGATCTTTTAACAGATAAAAGTAAAAAACAATTTATGGACAGATATAAAGACCTCCTCAGAGGTAAAAATGTCCCAGACAATATCGAGTACAACATTTTAAAAAAAGATGGCCAAAAACGATGTGTGGTTTTAAACAGCGATTTTATTTATAAAAATAAAAACCTGACAGGAGCCCAGGTTGTTGTTCATGATATAACTGAACGTAAGAAAATTGAAGAAATGATGATCCAGTCAGAAAAAATGATGTCTGTTGGAGGGCTTGCTGCTGGTATGGCCCATGAAATAAACAATCCCCTGGCAGGTATAATGCAGAATACACAATTGGTTATAAATCGTTTTTCAAAATCTTTACCGGCCAATAACAAAACCGCATTGGAAACGGGTATCACGATGACAGCAATTGAAAATTATATGGAGAAGAGGAACATCCATCAACTGCTTAAAAACATACATAAAGCGGGGAGTAATGCCGCAAAGATTGTTGATAACATGCTTTCCTTTGCACGAAAAGGGGGGTCTTCAAAATCGTGTCATAATATATATGAATTACTTAACAAAACACTTGAGCTTGCTCAAAGTGATTATGATTTGAAAAAAAAATATGATTTTAAACAGATTAAGATCGTCAATGAATTTGAACCTATAATTCCAGAGATTACCTGCGAAGAGAGCAAAATATTACAAGTATTTTTCAATATTATTAAAAACGCAGCAGAAGCCATGTATGAGGCCGAACAAAAACCAGAAATACCAAAATTGACCTTTCGAGTTCTAAAGGCCTGGGGTATGGCACAAATAGAGATAGAGGACAATGGACCTGGCATGGATGATACGACCCTTAAAAGAGTCTTTGAACCATTTTTTACCACTAAGGATGTAAACAAGGGAACAGGACTTGGCCTATCATTATCATATTTTATAATTGTTGATGATCATGGAGGGGAGATGGAAGTTGAATCGGTTTTGGGGAAAGGTACCAAATTCATTATAAAGCTTCCCTTTTGAATGTCCTCCTTATTCTTCCAGAAAGTCCCCGCCCAGGGCACCCAGTTGAGGGACGGGTCTCGGGTTTTCAGAATATACCTTAACCGGGGTGCCATTTCCGGTAGATGCCGCCGGCGTTTCCCCTGCCAGAATGACTGAATTCACTTTATCTCTGGGAATAATGATCTCACCCGATGCGGTTGCCAGGAGAACCACCTGTTCATTCAATCCCACCACACTCCCTTTAAGTTGTTCTCCGTTATTCAAGCTAATTTCATCTGCATTGAGGGGCATCCATAGAGAACAAAGGATTACCACAAGCACGGCTATTTTTTTTTTCATTATGTTTTTTCTCCTATCATCATAGTATATGGATCCAAGAATTTCCCTGGATCATTCATAGTTCTGAACTTTCAAAAAAAATTCAATATTAATCCAATACTAACACATTCAAACAATATAATGCAATGTTTGAATGATAGATCAATAAAAAACCCCGGAAAATTTTCCGGAGTTTTTCGTTTTAGGAGTGGTTACATAAGATCTGCGTAAAAATCATTCCCCTTGTCATCCACAATGATAAAGGCAGGAAATTTTTCAACGGTGATCATATAAACGGCTTCCATGCCAAGTTCCTCATATTCAACCAGTTCAACCTTTTTGATAAAGTCCTTGCCCAGACGTGCGGCGGGCCCCCCGGGAGAACCCAGGTAAAACCCGCCATGGGCTTTACAGGAATCGGTCACCTGCTGGGTGCGGTTTCCCTTGGCCAGCATGATCATGGAACCCCCTTCCTTCTGGAAAACCGGCACATAGGAATCCATGCGTCCCGCCGTTGTGGGGCCAAATGAGCCGGAAGCTTCCCCTTCGGGTGTTTTGGCAGGTCCGGCATAATAGATGATATGATTTTTAATATAATCCGGCAACCCTTTGCCAGCTTCAAATCCTTCCATGAACTTGGAATGGGCAATATCCCTTGCCACAATAATCTTACCGGTCAAAGAAAGCCTTGTTGAAACCGGATATTTTGACAGCTCCGCCCGGATTTCATCCATGGGCTTGTCCAAATTAATCTCAACCGCCGGTGCCATCTCAGGTTCCGTTTTCGGCAGATATTTGCTAGGATCCTCTTCCAACTGCTCTAGGAATATCCCCTCCCGGGTAATTTTGCCCTTGATTTGACGATCTGCGGAACAGGAAACACCAAGCCCTATGGGGCAGGAAGCGCCATGCCGGGGCAGGCGGATCACTCGAATGTCCAGGGCGAAATGTTTGCCCCCAAACTGGGCACCCAGGCCCAATTTCTGGGAACGCAGCAACACTTTATCCTCCAGATCGATATCCCTGAAGGCGTGTCCTGTTTCACTTCCTTTTGTTGGAAGGGTATCCAGATAACGTGCAGAAGCCAGTTTCACGGTTTTCAGGTTCAGTTCAGCCGAAGTTCCGCCAATGACAAAGGCGATGTGATAGGGTGGACAGGCAGCCGTGCCAAGGCCCTTCATTTTTTCCAGCATGAAATTGATCAGAATTTCTTCGGAATTTAAGGTGGCCTTTGTCATCTGGAACAAAACGGTCTTGTTGGCAGATCCGCCCCCCTTTGCCATGAACAAAAACTTGTATTCATCCCCCTGAACCGCTGCAATATCGATCTGGGCCGGAAGATTGGTTTTGGTGTTCATTTCCTTGTACATGGTCAAAGCGGCATTCTGGGAATACCGCAGATAATTTTGGGTATACGCATCAAATGCGCCTCGGGACAGCTCTTCCTCATCATCTGACCAGGTCCAGACCTGCTGGCCCTTTTTCCCCATGATAATGGCAGTCCCCGTATCCTGGCACATGGGGTATACTTTCTTTGATGCAATAACTGCATTTTTTAACAGTTCCAGTGCCACATACCGATCATTGTCACTACTTTCAGAATCTTCTATGATCCCTTTCAATTTTTCAAGGTGTTCCACCCGATAAAGGTGGGCCACATCCTTGAAGGCCCCGGCAGCCAAAATATTCAAGGCTTTTGGTTCCACCATGAGCACCTCGTTTCCCTCAAACTCCCGGACCCGGATATGCTCTTTACTTAACAACCGGTATTCGGTTGTATCCGCTCCTAGGGGAAACATTGATTCATATTTAAAATCTGTCATTTTTTTATTCCTTCTTTCCTCTTTTATTAACCACAACAGGCAGGGAGCCTCTTTGTTTGCCCACTGCCTGCTGTTGGTTATTTTAGTTCGCCCGTTACAGGCGGCAATCACAAATTTTGGCCGTTACCCGGCGGCCGGTATCAAGCGGCCATTTCCCGGCACTTTCCTATCTAACCTGGACCATCTTTCTTCTCAAATAAGCAATCTGGGTCTGGTGGGGCAGATCCTTGGGGCAATAATCTTCACACCCCAAAAGGGTCATGCAGCCAAACACCCCGTCATCATCCCCCATGATTTCATAAAATTCCTCATCGGTTCTTTTGTCTCTGGGGTCCAAAGCATACCGGGCAAGTCTCATGAACCCGACGGCCGATAGGAAATCAGGGCGCATCCGTTTGGTGGCACAGGCAGACACGCAGCAACCGCATTCAACACACCGTTCCAATTCATATATCTTATCTGCCATTTCGGGGTCCATGCGTTCTTCCAATTTATCATAATTGACTTCATCGGCGTTGATGTCATGAATCCAGGATTCCACCCGCTCACTCATGGCCCGCATGAATTTGCCCGTGTTCACGGACAGATCTCCGATGAGCTCAAATCCCGGCAAGGGCAACAGTTTAATTTCACCGTCGGGAAATTTGGAGGTCAGGGTCCGACAGGCAAGATCTGGCTTGCCGTTAACCACCATACCGCAGGAACCGCAAATACCGGCCCGGCAGACAAAATCAAATTGCAGTGAAGGGTCCTGGTTTTCCCGGATATCATTTAATGCAATAAATATAGTCATCCCCGGGGCTTCCGTTACTTCGTAGGTTACCATGCGGGGCTTGTCTCCCGGCTTTAAGGGGTTGTACCGAAATATCTGAAACTTTAATATTCTTTCCTGATCACTCATTATTTATACCCCCTGCCGATACGCTCATTTTTACCTTTAAATTTTTCCGGAATAGTTAATGGATTTAGAAGTTCCTGGATCTCGTGCCTGTCGGCAGTGGGATTGTTCTTTTTGATCTCTTCAACCTGGGCCACTCGTTTCTCCGTGTCTGGATGGTGAACCGTATTATCCACTCCATAGCCGCGTGATCCTGGAGGCATTTCCATTTTCATAACATCCAGATTTTCATAAGAAACCTCGGGCAGGTCAGAATCATCATCTGCCCAGGTG
Organism: Desulfobacteraceae bacterium; assembly: GCA_022712835.1. The sequence goes on along the minus strand of JAFLJU010000191.1, from coordinate 2,120 downwards.
GTAAGGGTTCTCTTTAACCAGTCCCTGTCATTTCTTTCAGGATAATCTTCCCTGGCATGGGCACCACGACTTTCAGTCCGAAGCAGGGCGCCATAGGCTACACACTGGGCCATCTTGATCATCTTGGGCACCCGGATGGCTTCCACCAATTCCGGGTTCGAAGAGGAAATCCTGTTGCGAAGCGCTATGTTTTTCGCCCGCTGGTTCAGCACCTTAAGCTCTTCAACTGCCTGGGCCAGATCTTCACCATTTCTGAAGATTCCCACCTTGTCCATCATGATTTTCTGCATTTCGGTTTTCAGTTCAAAGGGGTTTTCCCCATAATCCCTGACCAGAAGATCGGTGATTTTCTTTTCTTCTTTTTTCATGAAAAATTCGATGGTGGAGGTGGACACTTTCAATGCATTACTAGCACAATGATCGGCCACATATTCGCCCACGATCATGCCGGCCACAACGGTTTCCGCCACGGAGTTTCCGCCCAGACGGTTAAACCCGTGCATATCCCAACAGGCAGCTTCTCCGGCTGAAAACAACCCTTTCATGGTAGGACTTTCACCGGTGGCCTTGGTTCTCACCCCGCCCATGGAATAATGCTGGGTAGGTCTGACCGGGATATATTCTTTCACCGGATCTATGCCAAGGAAGTATTCACAGATCTCTTTGACTTCCCTTAGGTTCTTTTCAATGTGTTTGCGACCAAGTAAGGTGATGTCCAGCCACAGATGATCTCCGTAGCGGGAGGATACCCCTTTTCCTTTTCTCATGTGCTCTGTCATGCGGCGGGAAACAACGTCCCGGGATGCCAGTTCTTTTTTATCCGGCTCATAGTCAGGCATGAACCGATAGCCGTCCTTGTCCAGAAGCAACCCGCCGTCGCCCCTGCACCCTTCCGTGGTCAGAATGCCAACCGGCACAATGGCGGTGGGGTGAAACTGAACCGCTTCCATGTTCCCCAGGGTGGCGATTCCGGTTTCAAGGGCAATGGCGGTTCCGATCCCTTCTGAAATCACCGCATTGGTGGAAACAGAATAAAGCCGTCCATATCCGCCGGTGGCAATGGTGGTGGCCTTGGCCACATAGGCGATGAGCTCGCCTGTGATCAAATCTCTGACAATGGCACCGTTGCAAACCCCGTCTTCATGGATCAGGGCAATGGCTTCTTTTCTTTCATGGACCGGGATTTCCATCTGGATGGCCTTGTTGTCCATGGCATAGAGCATGGTGTGACCGGTTCCGTCCGAGGTAAAGCAGGTTCTCCATTTTTTGGTGCCGCCAAAATCCCTGGCAGTAATCAGCCCCTGGGCTTCATGTTTTTCCGTGATGGTAACCTTTTCACCATTGATGATGACCGTTCTGTCTCCCCCCTCGACCCTGGACCAGGGAACTCCCCAGGCGGCAAGCTGACGAATGGCTTTGGGCGCCGTGTTAACAAACATCCTGGCAACATCCTGATCGCATCCCCAGTCGCTTCCCTTTACCGTATCTCCAAAATGGACATCTTCATCATCCCCTTCCCCTTTGACGCAGGCCCCAAGACTTGCCTGCATTCCCCCCTGGGCCGCGGCTGAATGGGACCGTTTGGCAGGAATCAAAGAGAGAATGATGGACTCATACCCCCTTTGTTTGGCAGCAATGGCAACTCTTAACCCCGCCAGTCCGCCACCGATAATAAGTGAATCTGTATATATGACTTTCATTTAAATATCCCTTTCTTAATGTGTTTCTTCGACTGGTTTTTCGCTGCCATGACCCGTATCGGCCGGAGGGGCCTCTTTTACCACCGGATGGGCCTCTTCAACCACAGGATGAGCCTCTTCCACTGCGGGATGGGCCTCTTCCACTGCTGGATGGGCCTCTTCCACGGGTGCTTCTACCACGGGATGGGCTTCTACTGGCTCTTCAACCGCTTCATCGTCTTGTTCAACTTCCGGAACGACTTCCTGGGCCTCAATCGTCTGGGCTGCCGCCGCATGGGTGTCATATCTTTCACCCACGTTGTCCCGATGATTGATACCAATCACAATAAACACAAGCAAGGCCAACACACCAACGGACAAAAAGAAAATGGTGAGTCTGTTTTTCATCAATTTCATTTTTTTCCGGGATGCTTTTGGGTC
>JAFLJU010000498.1 GCA_022712835.1 Desulfobacteraceae bacterium | reverse complement strand
CCAAGCAGCCAGATTATAAAAAATGTGCGGTTAGACTGGAGAAAGCGTGATGGAAAAGCCCAAACCGGCAAAATTATTTTTTCTTTTTGCAGGGATCTGTGTCATTGCCATACCATTTATTATTTTTTCAGCCCTGTCCATAGGCTCCCAGGAAAGAGCCTCCCAGGAATTGGCATCCCAGATAGAAGCCCAGGGAACAAGCGCCCAGACACAGAACCTTGATTTTGACCATAATGGTGGTGTGATCTATGCCACCTATGATGACACCACGGGTGCCTATATGAACGGCACCTCCACCTCCCGGAACCTTGATTATTATTATTCCCTGCGTCAATATCCGGGATCTCCCCCCTATATTGTCCATGACCTTGAAGATGAAAAGGGAGCACCTTTCGAATGCCTGTCCTGCCATGCCAAGGGTGGGTTTACCCAAAGTATGAATCGGTTTACCCCGGTCACTCCCCACCCCCAGCAAACCTATTGCCAGCAATGCCATGTGAAACCCATAACCGAAGAGTTGTTCAAAGAGACCGAATGGGAAAGCGTCATGCCGCCAAAACTGGGCCGGTCTGCCCTGCCCGGAAGCCCGCCACCGATTGCCCATGACATCCAGATGCGGGAAAACTGCATTGCCTGCCATGTGGGACCGGGGACGGTTGCTGTTATCCGGGTGGAACACCCCATGCGAGGCAATTGCAGACAATGTCATGTGCCGGCAGTGGCAAAGATTATTTTTCAAAGAACCCCGAAAGACGGACAATAATGAGGGGGAATGAAAATGCAACGCATTAAAAAGAACCTTTGCCAAATACTATTGGTATTCATGATTTTATTATCCGCCGTATTTGCCTTTTCAAGCAGCACAGGGGTGAACGAGACGATAAAGCAGGCCAAAGATCCCTATGAAAACAATATGGAACCGCCTATTCCCATACCGATCAACACAGTAAAGGTATTGATTCCCTACCAGGGCGGCACATTTTATACCGAAACCCGGAAAGACAAAATCGAACGATTCCAATGCAGCGCCTGCCACAACAACAAAGAGGTCATGATCCAAAATGCCGCCAAAATCTCCCATGCAGATAAAAAAATCGTCCATGGCGGCACATCAGGCCCCCTGGATTGTAATACCTGCCACAGCAAAGAAAACCGGGATTTTTTAACCACCAGCAAGGACAGAAAAATAGACATGAATCATGCCTACACTCTCTGCGGCGAGTGCCATTTCAGGCAGAAAAAAGACTGGATCGGTGGGGCCCACGGAAAACCTGTAAGCCATTGGGCAGGGGAACGAGTGGTGAAAAATTGTACTGCCTGCCATGACCCCCATTCCCCCCGGTTCCCAAAAAGATGGCCGGCAACCTATTCTCCCCCGTTTAAATAAACAGGAAACTATATGGATCCCAATAAAAAAACAAAAGAGACCCCGCAGGACAAGTGTCCTGCCGATGACCCGATAAATGACCGGGCCAACAATCGGGTCAATCACCTGTCCCGGCGAGCCTTCCTGAAAGGGGCGGCAACCACAGCCCTTGCAGGTTCTGCCGCAGGTATTGCCGGGTGTAAGCCCACAGGACTTTTAGGCAGTACCGAAGCCTTTGCCCTGGAATTCCAGGAATATTTTAAAAAGCATTATAAACTCATGACCCCGGAAGAACAATTGGTGACGGTACGCCGCCTGGAGCGGTTGGCCAAGCTTCGGGATAAAGCGGACATTAAGATTTCCACCCGGCCTGCCCAGGAGAATGTCCTCTATGGCTATGCCTTCAACGTAACCCGGTGCGAAGGATATATGGAATGCGTCAAAGCCTGCGTTAAGGAGAACAATCTGGACCGGGAATCTAATACCCAGTATATCCGGATCTTTGAGATGGAGCATGGGAAAATGTCCCCGGACCAGGGGGATGGCAAATTTTTCCACGAGGTACCCAAACAAGGGCATTTTTACATGGGGGTCCAATGTTTTCAATGCGAGAACCCGCCCTGTGTCAAGGCCTGCCCCACCAAAGCCACCTGGAAGGAGCCCGACGGAATTGTGGTGGTGGATTATGACTGGTGCATCGGCTGCCGGTATTGCATGGCTGCCTGCCCTTACTGGGGAAGGCGCTTCAACTGGAACCAGCCCCAGGTGCCAAAAGATGAACTCACAAAGGAACAGCATTATCTGGGCAATCGCCTGCGGGTCCGGGGCATGATGGAAAAATGCACCTTCTGCATCCAGCGGAGCCGAAAGGGAAAACTGACGGCCTGTGCCGAAGCCTGTCCCACCGGGGCCAGGGTATTTGGCAATCTTCTGGATCCTGATTCAGAAATCCGATTTGTGCTGGAAAACAAAAAAGTCTACCGGCTCAAGGAAGATTTGGGAACCGATCCCAAATTCTGGTTTTTTATTGATTAAGCGATATTCATGAAACCTTAGGAATTAAACATCAAGGATTAAATATGAACCAAGCCCAGCCGCAAAAAAGCTTCATTACCTTTATCCGGGACACCCTGTCATGGAATTTTTCAGGTTCCATCGGGTATCAGCTATATCTTTGCTTTACCCTCTGCCTCATGGCCCTAGGTCTTTTTGGATATTTCATTCAGTTCAAACAGGGACTTGCAGCCACTAACATGTCCAATATTGTGTCCTGGGGATTTTATATCTCCAATTTCACCTTTCTGGTGGGGGTGGCAGCCGCCGCCGTCATGCTCATTCTTCCCGCCTATATTTTCAATGACAAGGATCTTCACAAGGTAGTCATCATCGGTGAGGTGGTGGCGGTGGGAGCACTGATCATGTGCATGAGTTTTGTCTTTGTAGATCTGGGGAGGCCTTTGCAGTTCTGGCATCTGATCCCAGGAATCGGCCAGCTCAATTTCCCCTCCTCCCTTTTGGCCTGGGATATCCTGGTACTCAACGGATACCTAGCCCTCAATGCCCTGATCCCGGCCTATATTGTCTATTGTCATTATCACAATAGAGAACCTGTTGGCAAATACTACAAACCCTTTGTTTTTATCTCCATTGGCTGGGCCGTTGCCATCCACATGATCACCGCCTTTCTCTACCAGGGACTTCCGGCAAGACCTTTTTGGAACAACCCCCTCATGGGGCCTCGATTTCTTGCGTCGGCCTTTGCAGCAGGGCCTGCCATTATCAGCCTGGTGCTCCATGTGATTAATTCTGCCACGGATTACAAGATTGAAAATAAAATTTTCAACAAGCTGAGAATCATTATTGTGGTGGCTGCCATCATTAACCTGCTCATGCTTTTTTCGGAAATTTTCAAGGAATTTTATTTCCCCACCCACCACAGCCAGCCGGCCATTTACCTGTTTTTCGGGCTGGAAGGCCACAATTCCCTTGTGCCATGGATCTGGACGGCCATTGCCATCAACGTTCTGGGAACCCTTATCCTGGCCTTTAACCCGTTTAAGGAGCGTCAGATTTTTCTTTTTCCGGCCCTGATTATGATCATTGTGGGCATCTGGATAGAAAAGGGCATCGGCCTTATTGTACCGGGTCTGGTTCCTTCCCCCATGGGGGAGCTCATTGATTATGCGCCAAGCAATGTGGAGCTGATGATCACCCTGGGCATTGTGGGACTGGGTATGTTTGTGATTACCATGCTCTTAAAACCTGCCCTGATCATTGAAAAGGCCTATGACGAGACCCACTAAAATTACCTATCTAAAACGATATCCATCTGAATAATGACCCAGGAGAATGAATGGCCAGACAAGATATTGTCCATAAAAAAGTAAAAGTGGAAGATGCAGTGGGTCTGACACTTGCCCATGATATCACAGAAATAAGACCCGATGAATTCAAGGGTGTACGATTTTCAAAAGGCCATACCGTCAAAGATACCGATATCTGCCACCTCATGCGTCTGGGAAAAAATCATCTGTATATCCTTGACCTGGATGAGACAAGGGTCCACGAAGATGAGGCCGTGGCAGAGCTTGCCCAGGCCCTGGCCGGCAGTGGGATTGAATACCAGGAAAACCCGAAAGAAGGCAAACTTGAACTTCGAGCGGTCCACGACGGATTGGTTAAAATCAATGTGGAGGCACTCATTGAGTTTAACATGGTCCCCGAGGTCATGTGTGCCGCCATCCATACCAATACCCCGGTAAAAAAGGGCGAGAAAATTGCTGGCACCCGGGCCATTCCCCTGGTAATCCTTCGGGAGAGACTGGACCAGGCCCTTGCCATTGCCCGATCCAATGCCCCCATTTTTAAAGTGATCCCCTTTAAACACCTGACGGCCAGACTGATTATCACGGGCTCCGAGGTATACGACGGCCTGATTGAAGATAAATTTGAGCCCATCGTCAAAAAAAAGGTAGAAGCCTTTGGGTCCCACCTTGCCGAAACCACTATTCTTCCAGATGACCGGCAAAAAATTGGCGAAACCATCACCTCTTTCCTGGAAAAAGAAACCGATCTCCTGATCACCACCGGCGGCATGTCCGTGGACCCGGACGATGTGACCCGCTATGCCGTCCAGGATGCAGGGGCTGACCCGATTTACTATTCTGCCGCCGCCCTTCCCGGGGCCATGTTCCAACTGGCCTATTGCGGCAAGGTTCCCATCATCGGTATCCCTGCCTGCGGCCTCTACCACGAAGCCACGGTATTTGACATCATCCTGCCCAGACTGCTTGCCGGAGAACGCCCGGACAACCGGGATCTGGCAAGACTTGCCCACGGGGGACTATGCCTTGACTGCGATACCTGCCGGTATCCTAAATGTTCCTTTGGAAAAACCCTTTAACCCATCTGATTTAGCCTATCTGGCGGCAATGGGTCTCTTTGGTAAAAAAAAGAAGCAGAACAGACAGGAAAACCCATATCATCATGGGGATAAAGCCTGTCTCATAGGCAGAAAGAGAATAAACCCTGACCCCGTGAAGCACCTGGCCGGTCCACTGTTTGTCCAGAATCAGGCCTACCAGGGGCTGAAGCAGCATGGGACCCATCATCACCCCCATATTGGTCAACCCGGACACGGTTCCAGACAAGGATGGGGGAACCGATTCCCTGGCAAAGGAAAAACTCAAAATCATACAGCCTGAAAAAAAACCCGTTACAAAAAGCACCATGGCAAGAGGCAAAAAAGAAAGGCTCTCCTGAAAAAGAATCAAGGCCCACCCCAGGGCAGCCACCATACTTCCGACAATATACAAAGGCTTTCGTTTCCCCAGACGATCGGACAACCATCCGAAAAAAGGGGACCCAAGGGCCCAGGCCACCAGCAATAAAGAGGAAAGGGCAGCGGCCCTGGAAGGGCTTAGCTGGTGATGGGAAATTAAATAAGGCACGCCCCAAAGTCCTGAAAAGGTAAGGATACACCCCACGATTCCGCCGGGAATAATAAACAGTAACCAGGTATTCCGGTATTCAAAAACCTTCAAGAGACCCTGGCAAATACTGCCAAAGGATAAGGGAACCTGCTTGGGTATCGTTTGGGTGAAGCCTGGATACCCCTTTTCCTGTGGCCAATCCCTAACCACAAACCAAATCACCGCCCCCAGGCCAAGGGTCATCACACCGGTGATGCCGATGACCTTGCGCCACTGGAAAGTATCCATGAGAAATCTTAAGGGAGGACCCGCGGTCACCGCACCAATGAGGCCTATAGACAGGGCATTGCCCGCAACAAAGGCATAAAAGCGTTTAGGAAACCAAGAAGAAGAAAGCTTGAGGACCCCCACAAAGGCCACGGCTACAGACCCGCCAATGAGTAACCGACCCAACCCAGCCCAGAAGAATCCCGGGGACAGGGCAAACAAAAGGGTTCCAAAGCCTGCCACAAGACATCCGGCGGTGAGCAGTTTTCTGGGTCCCAGGGTATCTGCCAGAACCCCAGTGGGAATCTGCATGGCCACATAGGCATAAAAGTAAAGACCGGACAGATGTCCCAAACCAGAAGCCGAGATATGAAAATCCTGCATCAGCTCCCGGGTCATGACCCCCGGCGCCACCCGCTGAAAAAAACCGACCAGATAAAAAAGGGCCCCCAGGCCCCAGATAAACCAGGCCACTCCCATGGGGGGACCGGTCAATTGATTTTTTTTCATTATATGCATCCTTTAATGGAGAATCTCTTTCCAGGCTTCTAACTCTAATGGCATCTAACTCTAATGGCATCTATCGCACATGGTCGGCATTGAATCAAGCCATAATACCCAAGAAACATCAATGACCAACCGCAAAGAACATGGACCCCAACACCTCCCAGATTTTCCTTGACACACCCGGGCGAAAACGTGTATTTTTTAAGAAAGCTTCCGAGGTGCTATCAGGAGATGCCTCAATAATTTCTTAAATCATATGCTTAAAAAACACACAGGGGATCCCATGTGGAAGAACTCTGGAGACCACTCGCCTGATAAGGCAAATATTCTTATTGTTGATGATGATTCTGCCATATTAAACCTTTTTGAAAGGGCGATGAAGGTTGCCGGTCACAATTGTACCGTGGCCCATAACGGAAAATCAGCCCTTACCATGCTCGCCAATACACCCTTTGATGTTGTCATTACCGATATCAATATGCCGGAAATGAATGGGATTGAACTTGCCACACAGATCTTAACCCATTTTTCCGCAGATATCATTGTGATGACGGGCCAGGCCAAGGGCTACCAATACGATGAAATCATCAGTATCGGGGCCAGCGATTTTGTTGAAAAACCCTTTTCAATCCAGGAAATCATATTGAGAATCCGACGGGTCTTAAGGGAACGCCATCTTAAGGAAGAAGCCAGAAACTCCCACGAAGAACTCAAACAGGCCTATCTGGATTCCATACACCGCCTGGTCATGGCCTCGGAATTCAAAGACGAAGAGACAGGGGATCATATCATCCGGATCGGGGACTATTCATCTCTGATCAGCCAAAAGCTCGACCAATCCGATCAATTCATTGAAACCATCGGGTATGCGGCTCCCATGCACGATGTGGGGAAAATTGGAATTCCGGACATTATTCTGTTGAAACCGGGAAAACTCACGAAAAAGGAGTTTAACATCATAAAAGGTCACACCCTCATCGGCGCCAAACTTTTGTCCGAATCAAAATCCAGAATACTCCAAATGGCCAGGCAGATCGCCCTGACCCACCACGAAAGATTTAATGGAAAAGGATATCCCAATGGACTCTCGGGGGAGAGAATCCCCCTTTCCGGAAGAATTGTGGCAATCGCTGATACCTTTGACGCATTGACATCCTCCCGACCCTATAAGGACCCCTATCCCCCTGAAATGGTGTATGATATTCTCAGGAGAGAACGGGGGGAACACTTTGACCCGGATATCACCGATGTTTTTCTAAAAAACTTTGATACCTTTGTAGAGATCAGAAAAGAATCAGGAATTCTAACCCAGGTAGATCTTGAAAATTTCAAACTCAGCGAAAGAGATCAAATCTGTAT
>JAFLJU010000655.1 GCA_022712835.1 Desulfobacteraceae bacterium | reverse complement strand
CTTTAAATTCGGCAAAAAAATCTGGGTCCATTGTGCCATAAAAAAGTTCTAGGCCTCTTTGTTCTGTGAAATCTGATCCCGGCCGCCATTTTTGCTTTTATAGAGGGCCTTGTCCGCAAAGAGCAGAATCTCCACGGCGCTATGAACCGGCTCCGGAATCATCGTTGCAGCACCAAAGCTAATGGAGACGGTGGGTTTTACCAGGGAGCCTGAGTGGGGTATTCCAAGCTGTTTAATCTTCTCTTGAATACGTTCTGCCACGGCCAGAGCTCCCTTTGAATCTGTTTCCGGCAAAAGAAGAGCAAACTCTTCTCCTCCATAGCGAAAGGCCTTATCAGCCGTCCTTTTGATACTTGCCACCATGGCTTGCGCCACTGTTTTCAGACAATCATCTCCGGCGCTGTGCCCGTAGGTATCATTAAACGCTTTAAAATAATCGATGTCACACATAATTAAGGATAAGGGGGATTGCTTTCGGCAAAGCCGTTTCCATTCTTTTTCCAACTGCAGGTCAAAATACCGGCGATTATAAAGTGCGGTCAACCCGTCCGTATGGGATAACAGCTCAAGGGCAGCGTTGGCTTTTTTTAGATCAGCCGTTTTTTCTTTCACTTTTTTTTCCAGCAATTCCCGGGTTCTGGCCTGTTCTTTTAAGGCCTTCCGATAGCTTTTTGTTTGGTGTCGCATATATCCCGCTATCCCGAGAAAAAACATGAATGTATACAAGGTATAGGCCCACCATCTTTTCCAGGGGGGCGGCTCAATCTGTATTTGGATTGAAATCCCGTCTTCATTCCAAATCCCGTCATTGTTGGCCGCTTTGGCCCTGAATACATACTTGCCAGGGTCCAGATTCATGTAGGAGGCATGCCGCCTGTTTTTTATATGGATCCATTCCCTGTCAAATCCTTCCATTTTATAGGCATATTGATTCTTAGCCGGTTCTGTGTATTCCAGACCGGAAAATTCAAAGGAAAAGAAAATATCCCTGTGGGAAAGAAAAATTTGATCCACATAGATCGTGGGCTGATCCAATTTAACAGATTTATTGAATTTTTTAAAATCAGTCAATACCACAGGAGGCAAGTGGGGATTGTCCTTGATCTGTCGGGGGAAAAAATAATTATAACCGTTGATTCCGCCGAAATACATCCTCCCTTTTCCATCCTTAAAAAAGGTACGGGGCTGAAATTCATTGTCCTGTAAGCCATCATCAATACTGTAGCTTTTTACGGATTTTTTTTGGAGATTCAACCGGCAGATTCCGTTATTGGTACTCAGCCAGAGCTGGTTATCATCATCTTCCAAAATCCCGTTGATCACATTGTCGGGCAGGCCGTTCTGGGTTGTGTAGTGGACAAAGGATTCTCTTTTCTTGTCCATGCGGCTCAATCCGCCGTCCTTTGTGCCAATCCATAGATACCCCTGGCGGTCTTCATGGATTACATATATCCAGCGGCCCTTTAAGCTTTGGGGATTTAAAGGATCCGGCTGAAATCGTTCTGCCTTTCCTGTCCGGCGGTTCATCCGGTTAAGACCGTTTGCGGTGCCGATCCAGAAAAAATTTTGCCGGTCTTCAAAGATGGCCCCAATTTCATTGTGGCTAAGGCTCTGGGCGTCTGTTGGATCATGCCGATAGCGGGTAAATATACCACTCTCCGTATCAAATCGATTCAGACCGTTTTGATAGGTCCCTATCCAGAGCGTTTCTTCGCTGTCTTCAAAGATGGAAATGATATGATTGCCGCTGATACTATGGGGATCATTTGGGTCATTGATATATGTTTTAAATTGTTCAGTTTTTGGATCAAACAGATTGAGGCCGCCATCTTCGGTGCCAAAAAAGAGTTGCCCCTTCTTGTCCTGGAAAATAACACTGACCTGGCTGGAGCTGATGCTGCTTGGTTTCATGGGATTATGGCTGAAATGACGAAATTCCCCGGTGACCGGGTTCTGGCGGTTGAGTCCGTCATTGGTTCCTACCCAGAGTATCTCTTGGCGATCCCTGTAAATGGCAATCACCTCATTCTGACTCAGGCTGGCTGAATCATCGGGGGAGTGGGTGACATGGAAAAATTTGGGGGGATTCAGATTGAATTTACAAACGCCACCCCCCTTGGTGCCTAACCAGATGTTTTGGGATGAATCTTCGTAAATGGAGCGGATATCATTTGCGCTGATGCTAAGGGGATTATTGGGATCATGGCGATAATTTATAAAGGTTTGGGCCTTGGGATCAAATCGGTTCAGGCCGCTTGTATACATTCCGATCCAGATGTTTTTGAATGAATCCTCGAAAATGGTGGACACTTCTCCTGGACTGATACTGTCGGGATTGTTGGGGTCGTGGCTAGAATGGGTAAAGGTGTCGGTTTTGGGATCATATTGGTCTATCCCCATTGATGTGCCGGCCCACAGGGTGCCGGAGGGTGTGATATATACCGTGTACACGGTGTTGTGGCTGATACTGCCGGGGTTTTTAGGGTCATGGAGGTACCGTGTGAATTTTTCTGTATTTGGATTCAATCGGTTCAGACCAAAGTTTGTGGAGATCCAAATGTTTCCATCCCCATCCTCGGTTATTTTGCGTGTTCGGTTGTGGCTCAGGCTATTTGGATTTTCAGGGACATGCAGATACCGGGTAAAAATTCCAGTCTTCCTGTCAAACCGGTTCACTCCCCCCTGGAAGGTGGTAAAC
>JAFLJU010000294.1 GCA_022712835.1 Desulfobacteraceae bacterium | reverse complement strand
TTCCCGGAAGATGCGCATATGCCGATGATTTCAGCAGGACAACTCCACAAAGTGGTTGTCAAGGTAGCGGTGGAATAGTAATGTTTTCTTTATGAAATTTTTAGAATTAAAAATCCCCCCTGTTTTGGTCTTTGCCATCTGTGTCATTTTGATGTGGTTGACAAGTTTAGTCACGAACGAAGCTGTCATTAATACAGTATTGCGGCTTATCTTCGGCATGATTTCATTGGTAGCGGGAGGTTGTATTGCTGTGGCAGGTGTTCTTGAATTTAAAAGAATGAAAACAACATTGAATCCTTTAAAGCCGGATCTTGCAAATTCTGTCGTTTCTACGGGAATCTACCAATTCACACGTAATCCAATGTATTTAGGACTGCTATTCGCACTTTTCTCCTGGACCTGCTACCTGGACAATCTTTATTCTTTAATTTTTGTTATATTTTATCACTGGTACATGACCCAATTTCAAATCAAACCCGAAGAAAGAACCCTTCAATCAATTTTTGGCAAACCATATGATCTTTATCAGAAACGGGTGCGCCGATGGCTGTAGTTTAGAAGAGAAAATGAAGATTTCCCAGTATTCGCCGACTTTATGATAGAAAAAGGAGAGAATGATTTTGAGTATGCCATTAAAAGTAGGGGACAAAGCACCAAACTTTCAATTTGATACGCCCTGGGCATCATCACAGGATTTTTTTGAAACCATACAACACCAAGATGCAGTCCTTGTATTTTTAAGATATCATGGTTGCCCCGTATGTCAGATGGAAATGGCTAACCTAAAACGTGACATGGAATTGTTCACTCAAAAAGGAGCCAGGGTTTTCGTTTTCCTGCAGAGCGCAACTGCCACTCTGATACCACTGCTAGAAGAAAGCGATTGGCCATTTGACATTGTTTGTGATCCAAAAGGAACTATTTTTGAGCGTTATGCCGTTGAGCCTGCCAGCATCATGAAATATCTACATCCTGCAGGTCTTATCGCTGCTATCAAGGCATTGCGTCAGGGATTTGTTCACAAGAAGTTAGAGGGGAAGGAAACACAATTGCCAGCAGCGTTTATCATAAAATCAGACAGAACCATAAAATATGTATATTATGGCAAGAACATCAGTGATGTACCAACCCCATCTACTTTAGCTGAGAATCTTTGAACGGTTTCTTAACAACTCTATAGGGGAATATAGTTCAAAAAAAATTTAGACCGGATCAAACCATGAATCTTAAGGAGAACGCAATTATGAAAGATTTTAAAAAAAGTGTTCTGTTGATTTGTTTTGTGCTGGCAACCTTTATCCTAGGGTTACCGCAACTCTTGCAGGCCCATTGTCAAATCCCCTGCGGGATCTATGATGATTTCGCCAGGGTTCAATCCATGCGTGAAGATGCCGCTACCATTGAAAAGTCAATCCGCTTGATTATGGAGCTTGCGGGCAAGTCTGATGCCCAGTCTCAAAACCAATTGGTGCGATGGGTGATGAACAAGGAAGTACATGCCCAGAAGATCATTACCAGTATCAGCGATTATTTTTTGACCCAGCGGGTCAAGCCGGATCAACAGGATTATGCAGAACGTTTAAAAAGACACCATTTTGTTATTCTTGCCGCTATGAAAGCCAAGCAGAATGCCGATATAACTGTTGTAAAAAGTCTGAAAGAAAGCATTGAGGCCTTGTCTTCCTACTATCCTGAGCACAAGAAATAGGGGGACTTTCAAAACATTTAAACAGGGTTAAAAAAAGTATTGACAAATTACATATTTGTCAATAACCTAATTGAATTGCCGGATACAATGGCGTGTCCGACATGGAACTTTAAAGAAAACAAAGGCGTTTTTTCCTATAATTATAGGCAAAACGCCTTTTTTGTTTTTGGGAGACGACAAATGTCAGATACAGCGCAAAAACCAAAAATCACCTTGTTTCATTGTCTCAATTCTTTCCGTGAAACCCCTGAGCTTTTTGAGGGGTGTGACCCTAGCATCGTTAAGATGGCCTGTTCTTCCATGACAAGGGATATCTTCTTATTAAGGGCCTTTGAAGCCGGGGCCGATGCGGTTATCGTCCTTGTCTGCAAGGAGGACGCCTGCCGGTATGTCCAAGGAAGCATCCGGGCGAAAAAGCGGGTGGATTATGTGAAGAGGATTTTAGATGATATCGGCATGGATGGTGACAGGCTTGCCATCTTCAATACAAAGGCCGGAGAATCGGATGAAATAAGGCAAATCATCCAAACTACCCTGGAAAACTTAGACACCATTGGACTGAATCCCGCTGTAAACCTTTACAATTGAACCCAACATCTTAATGGAGTAAACGCTTATGATTACAGGCAGTCAAAAACCTATTCAAGAGATTGCAGACCTTGTTGACCCCTATGAGCGCGTTCTGATTTTGGGGTGCGGTACCTGCGTTAAAACATGTTTTGCCGGTGGTGAGGATGAAGTCGCGGTATTGGCCTCGGCCCTGCGGCTTTATTTTAAAAAGGCAGGCCAGGAACTCGCGATAGATGAACTCACCGTTGAACGCCAGTGTGAAAACGAATTTATCCAGGAGGCCGCCGCGAAAACTGGCCAGAATGATGCCATTCTCTCCCTGGCCTGCGGTGCAGGTGTCCAGGCCCTGGCCAAACGATTCGTAAAATCACCGGTATTGCCCGGGGTAAATACCACCTTTATCGGCATCCAGGAAAGCCCCGGGGTTTTTACGGAAGAATGTTCCGGGTGCGGCAATTGCGGCCTTGCTGCCTTTGGCGGCATCTGCCCCTTAACCCGGTGCGCCAAAAAACTTTTGAACGGACCCTGCGGCGGGTCCCAGCAAGGCAAATGCGAGATTGATGAAAACACGGACTGTGCATGGCATTTAATCATTGACCGGCTGACCCTCCTTGGCCAGCTGGATAACTTAAAAACATATATTCCCCCTAAAAACTGGGCGACCAGTCTGTCCGGCGGCCCCAGAAAACTTATCCGGGAGGACCACATCGTATGATCAGCCACTTGCAGAAAAAACTTATGAACAAAGATTTTGTGGTGACCGCAGAATGCGGTCCCCCCCGGGGATCCAACAAAGGCGTTATCACAGAAAAAATCAAATTGCTGAACGGCCATGCCGATGCCGTCAATGTGACGGACAACCAGACCGCCATTGTCAGGATGTCTTCTGTTGCGGCTTCCGCTCATCTGGTTGTGGCCGGTATGGAGCCGGTGATGCAGATGGTGGTCAGGGACAGGAACCGCATTGCTATCCAGTCAGATATCATGGGGGCCTATTCCCTTGGGATTCGAAACATTCTTTGCCTTTCCGGGGATCATCAGAAATTCGGCAGCCAGCCCGACGCACGCAATGTCTTTGATATCGATTCAACCAACCTCATCCGGACCGTCAGAGACATGCGGGAGACCGGCCGTGACATGAGCGGGTATGCGCTTGATGAGGCCCCTGAAATGTTCATTGGTGCCGCGGCCAATCCCTTTGCCGACCCCTTTGAATACCGGGTGCTCCGTCTTGCCAAAAAAATCGAGGCAGGCGCAGATTTTATCCAGACCCAATGCATTTACAATATGGACAGATTCAAGGAATGGATCAAAAGGGCCAATGACCAGGGTCTCACAGACAAGGTGTACATCCTGGGCGGGGTAACCCCCCTTCGATCAGCTGGCATGGCCCGGTATATGAAAAAGAAAGTGGCGGGAATGGATATTCCCGATAAGATCATCTTTCGGATGGAACAGGTTCCCAAGGAAAAAGCTGCCCAGGAAGGGGTTCAGATCTGTCTGGAAACCATTGAAGAACTCAAAGGCCTGAAAGGCGTTGCAGGGATTCATCTCATGGCCATTGAATGGGAAGAAATCGTCGGGACTATTGTGGAACAAGCCGGTCTCAAACGTACCGATCTTAAAAGAGCTGGGGAATAATCGCCATGCCTGCAAAATACAATATACATACCCAACAGGCCCCTCCAAGGTTTTATCCCGTGGGCAAATATGCCACCATCGAATTCAGGGAAAATTGTGCCGGCTCCTGCAAGGAATGTGTCAAAAATAAATGTGTTTATAACGTCTTCAAGGATAATTATATGCACATGAGCCACATGGAAGACCCGGAGTATCTGTATACCTGCAACTCCTGCTTCAGGTGTATCCAGGAATGCACCAAAGGAATCTTTTCCAGGGTGATCAATCCTGAATACCGGGAAATAGGCGATGAATACTGGACCCCGGATGTACTGAACCGCACCTGGTACCAGGCCCATACCGGGAGCATTCCCGTGTCCGGGGCTGGTTACAGGGGACCCTTTGTGGGAAAAGGCTTTGATTCCATGTGGACGGACATGTCGGAAATTGTCCGGCCCACCCGGGACGGCATCCATGGCCGGGAGTATATCAATACCTGTATTGAGCTTTCCCGCAGACCCGCTCAGCTTTCCTTTAAGAAAGACGGTTCCCTGGCCATTGAAAAAATGCCCATTCTGGAAGTGCCTCTGCCCATTCTTTTTTCCCAGCCGGATTTCGGTATTTTAAGCAAAGAGGTCATTATTGCCATGCTTGGGGCAGCCAAAACCATTGGTACCAAGATGTTTATGCCGGCCGCTGATGTATTGGATGGCCTCATGGTGTTTTCTTCCACCATCATTCCCCTGGTAACAAGAGAAACTTACCCGAAATATCCCCGGCTCATTTCCGGTTGCGACATGGTGGAAATCGTCTATGAGCCCGGTATTGAAAAAGGGCTTGAACAAGAGATAGCAACGCTTCGGGGCATGAAAGAAGGATTGTTTATCAGTTGCGGTCTGCCCCTATCTGCCGATCTGGATTATGCACGAACAGCCGTTTCCCTGGCAAGGGCCGGGGTGGACACCCTCCATGTCTATGCCGATACCAATGGCCGGGAGTTTGATTTTCCCGCTCCCAGATTTATCAAGGATATGCTCAGGGATATCCATCTGGCCCTGGTGGATGACGGTATACGGCAACAGGTCAACATCCTTGCCACCGGTGGGATCTCAATGGCCGAGCATGTGAACAAAGCCATTATCTGCGGCGCCGACGGGGTGGCCATTGATCTTCCCATTTTGATTGCCCTGGAATGCAGGCTCTGCCATCGCTGCAAACAGGGGCTCTCCTGCCCGGTAAAACTGGAATCCATTGATGTGGCCTATGGCAGCCAGCGGATTGTCAATCTCATGGGGGCCTGGCGGAACCAGATACTGGAGATGCTGGGCGCCATGGGCCTGCGGGAAGCCAGGCGCCTTCGGGGGGAAGTGGGACGATCCATGTGGTTTGAGGATCTGGAAGCACAGAATTTTGGGCCCATCTTCGGGGAAAGAAAAATATCATTGGATATAGGATAATCTATGAGCCAGGTAATACCGTCATTAACGGAACCGTCACTAACGGAACCATCATTATCAGACCTGTCAATCACAGAACCATCAATAACAGAACGGACACTGCCCGAAATTATTGAGACACCCTCCAGGTTTCGCAATACCATGGGTAAGTACATTATTAAAAGAAATTCAAACTGCACGGCCTGCGGTAATTGTGCAAAGCTCTGCCCCCACGGGGTCCATCTAAAGCCTGAAAACCACAGCCTTCCTTTTCGGCCCATTGAGCATAAATGTGTTGGGTTTGATTGCAAAAAGACCGATCATTTCTGTATAGACGCCTGTCCTGAAAACGCGCTTACCCTGAAAATCAATCCCCTGCTGGATACACTGGGGGATTATCGGTGGACCCCTGAAATGCTGCTGGGCCATTTTGCCATGGCAGAAACAGGGCATCTTCCCCATGTGCCCCTGGAATACAACCTTGGCAATTCAGGGGGCGGATTTGACAAGATGCGCTTTGTCCATCCAGACCCGACCCTTGCCATTAGACTTGCCGACGAGGCCATAGATACCAGCATTGAGCTGAACAAAACCGGTGACGGACGCCCCAAAAAGAGGATTTCCCTTCCCTGTTACGGAGGCGGTATGTCCTATGGGTCCACGGCCCTGTCTATCATTGTGGGGCGTGCCCGGGCTGCCCAGCGGCTCAACTCCCTGACCTGCACCGGAGAGGGCGGATACCCCCAAGAATTTCTTCCCTATAAGGAACATGTCATCACCCAGGTGGCCACAGGCCTTTTCGGGGTGAGGGAAGAGACCATCCAGAACTGCCCGATCATGGAATTTAAATATGCCCAGGGGGCAAAGCCTGGCTTAGGTGGACATCTTTTGGGGGAAAAAGTCACCGAAGCGGTTGCTAAAATGCGGGAAACCGTTGTGGGAAGCTCCCTTTTCTCCCCCTTTCCCTTTCATTCCGTCTATTCGGTTGAAGACCATAAAAAACATGTGGACTGGATGAAGCTCATCAATCCTGATGTGCTTTGCTCCATAAAGGTATCCACCCCCACGGATGTGGATATGGTGGCGGTGGGGGCTTATTATGCCGGCGCCCATATTATCCATATTGACGGCAGCTACGGCGGAACAGGCGCAGCACCTGACATTGCCAAAAAAAATATTGCCATGCCCATTGAATATGCCATTCCCAAGGTCCACCAATTTCTTACGGACGAAGGGGTAAGGGACAATATCACCCTCATTGCCAGCGGCGGCATACGAAACGGGTTGGATGTGGCCAAGGCCATTGCCCTGGGGGCGGACGGCTGCGTCATCGGCACAGCCGATCTGGTCGCGGTGGAATGTGTAAGGTGCGGCAATTGCGAAAGCGGCAGGGGCTGTGCCAGGGGAATTGCCACCACAGATCCGGAACTGGGCTATATGGTGGAAGAGGCCTGGGTGGAACA
Organism: Desulfobacteraceae bacterium; assembly: GCA_022712835.1. The sequence continues at coordinate 2,664 of JAFLJU010000294.1, read as the reverse complement.
GCGCCTGGTCAATATGTACATGGCCTGGAGAAGTCAATGGTGCGATATCTTAAGAACCTATGGCCTGACCAGCATTCGAGAACTCAGAGGGCGTTCCGATCTTCTGGTTCATCTGGATTATCTGGAACAAGAAGAAAGAGACACCTATCAGCCAACGCCTGACTTTAAAATGGTTCTATAACCTGCTTCTATAATATAGGGTTTTATAAAAGGGAAGTTCATCATGACACGAGAGAAACTGATTCAAAAGATTCTGACAGCCAGGGGAAAGCTGCCCCATATAAAAACCCCGGTCAACAAATGCGATGAAGAAGGCGGGTGCGGTGTAACCGGTTTCATGGCCAATATTCCCATTGCCGGCCGTCATATTTACGAACCCTCGGTTCAGATGCATAACCGGGGCAACGGAAAGGGTGGCGGTATAGCTGCCGTGGGACTTTCGGCCAGCGATCTCTCGGTTCCCCAGGATGTGTTGGAAGACCATTATCTTCTCCAGGTGGCATATCTTGATCCAGACTCCCAGTCCCGGGTGGAATCCACCAATGTTCACCCATATTTTGATATCTACTCATCGGAAAAGATTCCCACCATTGGGGATTATACGAGCATCGGCTTAGAAGTTAAGCCTCCGGATGTATGGCGGTATTTTGTCCGGGTGAAACCTGCGGTCTTAGAAAAATTCATCCAATTCCATAATTTATATGAAATGGACAAAAGAAAGGCAGAGGATGAGTTTGTCTTCCAGAACTCCAATCGACTGAACCAGACCTATTATGCGTCTCTTGGCGACAAACAGGCCTTTGTCATGTCCCATGCAAGGAATGTCATGATCCTTAAAATCGTGGGCTATGCTGAACAGGTGACCCAGTATTATTGTCTGGACGACTTCAGGGCCCACGGCTGGATTGCCCATCAGCGTTACCCCACAAGGGGAAGACTCTGGCATCCGGGGGGTGCCCACCCCTTTTCCGGCATGCACGAAGCCCTGGTCCACAATGGGGATTTTGCCAACTACCATGCGGTCAGTGAATATTTAAACCAACATAATATTTTCCCCCAATTTCTAACGGATACGGAAACCGCGGTCCTGCTTTTGGATTTGTATAATCGGGTTTTTGAGTACCCCATGGAATATATCATTGAAGCCCTGGCCCCCACAACGGAATATGATTTCGATTGCCTGCCCAAAGAAAAACAGGAGGTCTACCGGTATATCCAGTCCCAGCACATGAACGGTTCCCCGGACGGGCCCTGGTTCTTTATCATTGCCCGGAACGATCCTTATAAGAATATCCTGCAATTGCTTGGCATCACAGACACGGCCATGCTCAGGCCACAGGTCTTTGCCCTCCAGGAAAGAGACGAGGTGCAGATCGGCCTGGTTTGTTCCGAAAAACAGGCCATTGACGCCACCCTGGAAAATATTGCCAAGGAAGACCCACGGTTCTGCCCCATTGCAGACACCTATTGGAATGCCAGGGGCGGCAGCGCCACCGATGGCGGTGCCTTTTCTTTTACCATTAAGGGAAATGACGACGGATCCAAACGGCTGGTTACAGAAAACAAATTTGGCCAGATCCTAAAGACCCCGGAGGGGCAGTTCCACTATGATATTACCACGAATTTGTCAAAAACATCCGGTAAAACAATTGATCCGGACTTTCAGGATATTTTTGCATCCGATCTTATCATCAATGGGGATCTTGCCGGACTTAAACGCTATTGTACAAAGGGCATGGCCGACTGGGATTTTGTCCAGGTAAATCATCTTTGCGAAACAATTGAAGCCTTTGCCGCCAAGGATGATCTCAAAAAAGCCAAGGCTATTGACCTGCTCACCTACTTAAATGACCGGATTTTCCCCACGGGCAATAAAAAAAGAAGCTCCCTGCTCCAGATCATCCGGGAAAGTCTGACCCGTATTTTCATGGCTTCCCCCGGGATCGCGGAGCATGCGGGCCAACCCTATACCTATATTGATTTTGACTCCAGAGAAAACCTGAGAGCCCCTGAACAAGGTGAAAAAATTCTGGTGGTCAATGCCAAGGGCTTTGAACCCGAAGGAGAATTGTGTGATTCCCGCCTGGAAAACAAGGCATACCGCTTAGGGTGGAAACAGTTTCTTTGTTTCGGATTTCGGGGCCAGCGATTTACCGGCTGCGGGTTTGGGGCAGGCACCAAAGAGGTTCGGTTTGATGTCTATGATTCCTCCGGGGATTACCTGGCTTCTGGCATTGACGGCATGGAAATCCATGTCCACGGAAATGCCCAGGATCAGCTGGGACAAATCATCAAAGACGGAAAGTTGGTGGTTCACGGAGATGTCGGGCAAACCTTCATGTACGGGGCAAAGGGGGGAGAGGTCTATATCATGGGCAATGCCGCCGGCCGCCCCCTGATCAATGCCACGGGCCGCCCCCGGGTCATTATCAACGGGACCTGTCTGGATTATCTGGCTGAATCATTTATGGCCGGGGACCCTTTAAACGGGGGCGGATTTGTCATCCTCAACGGGGTTGAGTTTGATGACCAGGGACAGGTGAGGGATCTGGAAACGGTCTACCCGGGGTCCAATCTGTTTTCCCTCGCTTCTGGTGGGGCCATCTACATGCGGGATCCAGACCATAGGGTGGTGGACGAGCACCTCAACGGCGGTAAATTTGT
>JAFLJU010000382.1 GCA_022712835.1 Desulfobacteraceae bacterium | reverse complement strand
TGCAGATTTCCTCTGTCACTTTGATGTCGCCCCATCCTTGGGCATCACCGGCGGGTCCTGTAATCAATAATATTTTTTTCATTTCTCTCCTGATTTTTTTAGTACTTTATATGAAACTCCGGCCAAGGTATTGCAATTATTAGAGTTTCATTTTTCGTTGTGTAGGAGCAAATACCATGCTCCGGCCATGCCGGTTAATCAACCTGGAACAGATCTTTGTTCCAGGTGTATTGTTTGAGTGCCTTGACCGTTTGGGGGGAAACATCCTTGAGAAGTCTTTCATAGGCCGTGATTCGTGTTACCTCCCACTCCACCCGGGATACAATTTCCATCTCAATTTTGGGGAAGGCAAATTGGGGGGCCATCTTTTCTAAATCGCGACTTGGCCAAACCTGGGTTAGCTGACCCATTCGGGTGTTGGGGTTCAGGCTCAACACCTTCTGACCGGTATGGCGGGCAAGACAGGTGGAAAAAAGGTCGCTGCAATATCCAAAATGGGTGCAGCAAAGGGCGGCAAATACTGTTTCTTTGACAGGCCCCAATTTTAAGGCAGCTTGTTTTGTATTGGCCTCAACCATTTGGGTAACCTCCTGGCCATAGGGATCCCGTTCAATTTTGCCGGCCAGGTTGATACACCCCTGGTTGATGATTCTTTCAGGTGAGATGCCCATTTTTACAAGGGCCTTTTTATGGGTTTCTTCCCCGGTGGTAGTGGGGGTCCCAAAGATGACCACCCGGCTGCCCGGTGTCTGGATCAGGTGTTCATAAACCAAATTTATCCCATGGTCCACAATACCGGTTACAAGGGATCTTGTGGTTCGGGAAAAGTCGGTAAAGGGATAAATCACCGACAGGGTATTGCAGGCTATGAGGATTGAATCCGGGGAATATTTTGTCATGGCCTCCAGGGCATTGTTGAAAACAATCGCCTTGGCCGCCATATCCGGGAAATGATTATACCCCTTGTCGGGAAAAGGCCATGCATTGAAATAGACCAGCTTGATCTCTTCAAAGGGTGCCTTTTCTCTTAATTGGCTGGCAATATCGGCAAAAACAGACAGGCCTCCCAGGCCGGAATCGGTTACCAGAATGGTGGTCTTATTTGTGGTCATTGTGCCCCTTTGGGTTTTTATCGATTTTTCGGGTCAGCCATTCCTGGGCAATCTTTTGGGCCCAGGCAGGGGCGGTTTCAAGTTCACCCTTTACCATGCGGGTCAATAGGTCCTGCCAATGGTAAAAGTGCTGGTTGGTGGTGAGCCGGTTCCTGAACATGGCCGCGCCCTTTTGGGGGTCTGTTTCCATTTTTTCCATGATCATGGCCACTTCATTTCTAAACCCGGTACTGCCGTAATATTGCAGAAATCCATTCCAGGCGTCGGTAATTCCTTCCAATGTATCCAGGGGAAGGCTAATTTCCTTGAAACGGGTGAAAAAATGGTCCCGGGTCTTATCTTTCAACAGACTTAAGCCCTGGTCCTGGATCTGGTAGGGAAGAAGATCAAGGGAGACCAGGGCATCCCGGGTGATCCCAAGTTGTACCATAAACCCAAGCTTTCTGAAATAAAGGTCGGTCTCCTGGTAAAAGACAAAATTTCCCAGGCTACAGCAGATGGGCACGCCGTGGTGAAATTTGATACCCTGGGGTACATGGGGGTGGTGACCTATGACGGCATCTGCACCGGCTTCGGCCATTTTTTCAAATGCATCCATAACATAGGGGGGAGCAAAGGGGATGTATTCAAGGCCGCAATGGGCAATGACAATCACCTTGTCAACGGCTTGTTTCAGGGCTTGAATCTGGGCTTCAAGCCAAGGGATTTCCCAGCCCATGACTCCTGGGCCTCTGCCAGCTGCAGTCAGGTCTTCGCCTTCACTGAAATTGATAATGGCAATTTTAAGACCATTGGCGGTGAGGATGAGGGGTTTGGCTGCTTCTTCAGTGGACATGCCAGCGCCTACCCATTGAATCTTATTTTTCTTAAGGGTATCAAGGGTCTCCTGGAAGGCAGCCGGGCCGAAGTCAAACACATGGTTATTGGCCAGGGTGACCGCATCAAAGGGGAGGGCGGTTAATCCCGAAACATGCCGGGTTTCGCCCTTGAACCCGGCCCCGCTTTTACACACGCAGGTTCCCTGGTCACTCAAGGGGGCTTCCAGGTTGACAATGGAAATATCTGCCCTCTGGATGACGGGCAGAAGATCCCCATAAAGGTCGGCCGGATTGGTTTCAATGATAGATTTAAACTTTCGGATGGGGGCCCAGTCCCCTGCAACGCAGAGGGTGGCGGTGGGCTTTTTCCCCGAAGACCAGTGGCCCTGTTCCCAGTTAAATGAAGTGCCGGACAGCATATTATTTTTCTCCTGGATGAATGTAGCAGATGGGCATCCGCCGGGTTAGGGCGGCAACCACCTCATAATTGATGGTCCCCAACCTGTTTGCAATGTCGGTGGCCGTAATCGTTTCTTCTCCCTGACTCCCGAGAATCACCACCTCATCCCCGAGAACTGCCCGGGAGATATGGCCCACATCGATCATGGTGAAGTCCATGCAGACCCTGCCGGTGATTCTTGCCCTGGATCCCCTGACAATCATTTCACCCTTGGCTGAAAGGTTGCGGTTGTAGCCGTCTGCATATCCAATGGGGATGGTGGCAATGCGGGTTGAAATCTGGGTGACATGGGTGGATCCGTAGGAGATCTTGAATCCCTTGGCCACATTTTTTAAATGGATAATTTTGGATCGGATGGACATGGCCGGTTTTAGGCGAACCCTTGTACGATCTACTTCTCCCGAGGGCCATAACCCGTATATGGCAATGCCGGGCCTGACCATGTTGAAATGAGACTCCGGCATATCAATCACTGCGGCGGAGTTTGCCGCATGGATGATGGGGGGTGTCAGCCCTTTTTGTGCAAGTTCATTGATAAGGAGTTTAAACCGGGAGATCTGGCGCAGGGTATGGGCCTTGTTCCTGGCATCTGCGTTGGCCATGTGGGTGTAAATTCCTTCTATCTCAATCCCTTCTAAATCTTGAATTGCCAATATTTCTTCATAGCACTGCAAGGGATAGTCAGGGCTGTTATCTGTTTTGGGTGGCGGATCGGGTCTGACAAACTGGTCCGGGGTGGCAAACTGGTCGTGGAGAATCCCTAACCGTCCCATACCCGTGTCCACCTTGATATGAACCTTTAATTTTTTTTCCTGACCTCGGGCAATCTTTGTTATGGCCCGGGCAGATTCCAGACAGGTCAAGGTGACGCGGATATCATGGGCTGCAAGAAAGGGGACTTGTTCCGGCAGCACATCCCCGAACAAAAGGATGGGGGCATTAATTCCGGCCTCCCTGAGTTCAACTGCTTCAGAAATTCTGGCAACGCCCAGCCAATGGGCACCATTCTCAAGGACGGTCTTTGCAATCTGAACCGCTCCGTGGCCATAGGCATTAGCCTTGACCACAGCCATCAACCTTGTTTGGGTCGACAACAGCCCTTTTAACACGCTGATATTGTGGGCCACCGCCTCAAGATCCACAACCACCCGGGTTTGGGGCAGCAGGGGCGAAGCTTCATAAAACGGGCGGGACATCAGGCAATTTCGCCCAGGCCATAGGCATGGGTGTAGGTTTTAAACATTTCCATGATATCTTTGGTGTTTTTCCCAGGTCTCCCATTGCCGATGACCAAATCATCCACCTGGATTACGGGAACGATTTCTTTGTTGGAGGCGGTGATAAAAATCTCATCCATCTCATTTAGTTCGTCTGCATCTATGTGGCGCAATTTTTGGGTATACGTATCCTTTGTTAATTCCATGACCACGTTTCTGGTAATGCCCGGTAGAATCGCGTCAGGGGGGGTGATGAGCTGATTTCCCTTAAAACAGAAGAGGTTGGTGGTGGTGCCTTCCAGTAGCCGATTCTCCCGATCCTTGTAAATGGCTTCCACGGCACCTGTTTTATGGGCCTTTTGCTGGGCAAACACCGCCGACAGGTAATTGGTGCTTTTAGAGGTCGGAATAAACCGTTCGATGTCTATGGTGATGATTTTGGCGCCATTGGTATACCACCATGCCGGCAGTTCATGTTTCGGGGTCACCATGACCATGAGAATCCCGTTGCCCTGGGGGGTCACTCCATCGGGGCTGATTCCGCCGGTATAAACGATTCGAATATTGGATTCTGTGTGATGGGGGTTTTTCCCAATGGTCTGGGCCACAATCTCGCAGATCTGTTCATTGGAATGCTGGAGGGTAAGACCGATCTCTTTTGCAGAGTTTTCCAGTCGGGCCACATGTTCCTTGACGAAAAACGGCCGTTTGTTATAGGTGATTAAAAAATCAAAGACACCAAATCCCCGCAGAACCGTAATGTCTTTTGCAGGTATCAGTGCTGCGTCATCATCGACAAATTTCCCGTCAATATAATATGTATCCATGGGTTATCCCTTAATTATAGTGAGAATACGTTTAGTATGATTCATTTTTATCCTGTCAGGTTTGGCGACCATCAGAATAAATCTATTTCTCTGATAACTCAATTGCCAGAACCAAGTCAAGAAGAAAGTTCTGTTTTAGAATGAGTTGACATGGTAATATGACAATGGTAAGACCAAAAAAAATAAAGGAGTATTAAATGAAGCATAGTTTTCCCCATCGGCCCCTGAAAAAAGTGCGTTTATATGAAGAGGTTGCGGACCAGATAAAACAATCTATTTTTGATGGACATCTCAAACCTGGCGATCAGGTTCCTCCGGAAAGGGAGTTGGCCGAAATGTTCAATGTCGGGCGGCCGACCATAAGGGAAGCGCTCAGAACCCTCACTGTTCTCGGTCTCATTCAAAGCAAGCAAGGGCAAAAGGGAGCCGTTGTCAAAGAAACAGATATTACCCAATACATGGAAACCTTGAGGGAACAAATGTCCTGGCTGATAAACGCAGATAAACATACCCTGGAAGATCTGTGGGAGGTCAGAAAAAACATAGAACTCGGGGTCTCCCATGCCGTGGCAAGGAACGCTTCCGATGAAGATCTGAACGGATTGAATGATTTTATTGAAACAATGGCAACGGCCGGTGATAATTTTGAAGTCTATATCTCCGTTGCCACGGATTTCCATAAGAAGCTTGCCCAGCTATCTGGAAATAAAATTTTCTATATAATATGGTCCATGATTCAGGATATCCTGCTCAAAGGGTATACTTCCAACCACAGGGAATTATTCCCCGATGGCCCGGGTAAACTATTAGCGGTTAATCGACTGATTGTCGAGGCAATACAGTCAAGGGATCCTGAACTAATTGACAAGGCCATGACGCTTCATGCACAAGCAGAAGATGTATTTCATCCCACACTACCCTAGGGGATAAGATCGTCAGTCTTTTTATTTTACCGGCGGGTTAAAGACCCTTAATGAAAGTTCATTGTCCATCATGAGCAGCCCATGGCCTTCCCCCTTTACCAGTTTGAGTTTGTTCAGGATGGTTTCCATGGAGGCTTCTTCCTCCACCTGTTCTTCCACAA
>JAFLJU010000003.1 GCA_022712835.1 Desulfobacteraceae bacterium | reverse complement strand
AAGAATCAATAAGATCATGAACAACCACATCATCCGGGGAGGCCATTTGAGTGCCCAGCCCATGGGGGCATTGCGGGATTTTGTGGCCCGGGATCCAAAAACGGAAAAACCCGCCGTTGTCAATTTCCCGGTGTTAAGGGACAACCCCTATAAAATTGATATTGCGGCCTGTGAAGAGATCATCAAACTCCATCAGCCGGAACTTGTGATCCTGGGCAAAAGTATGATCCTTCACAAGGAGCCGGTTGCAAAGCTCCGTCAATTGGTGGATACCCATGCTCCCGGCTGTGTGATCATCTACGACATGGCCCATGTCCTGGGACTTTATGGTCCCCATTTCCAGGAACCCCTTAAAGAAGGCGCCCACATTGTCACCGGTTCCACCCACAAAACTTTTTTCGGCACCCAGCGGGGGGTGATTGCCGCCAATTTCAATGAGCAAGACCCTCTGTATGAGCTGTGGGAAGCCATCAAACGCAGAACCTTTCCGGGAAGTGTCAGCAACCATCACCTGGGCACCATGACAGGGCTGCTGTTTTCCGCCTATGAGATGAACCACTTCAGGCAAAACTACCAGGAACAGGTCATCCTCAATGCCAAGGCATTTGCAGAAGCGTTAAAGGATGAAGGGTTGGATGTGGCAGGTGATCCTGACATTTCCTATACCGAAACCCACCAGGTCATCCTCAATGTGGGATATGGGCAAGGAGCTGTCATGGCAAAACACCTGGAAGAAAACAACATCATTGTCAATTACCAGGCAACGCCTGTGGAAGAAGGATTTACCGCCTCCGGTGCCCTTCGCATGGGGGTGTCTGAAATGACGCGGTTTGGCATGAAACCAGATGATTTCAAAGCACTTGCCACCCTCATGGCAGACCTGATCAAACGCCGGATCCCCGTGCAGGAAAAGGTCATCGATTTCAGGAAAAACTTTTTGGAAATGCAGTATTGTTTTAAGCCCGAAGATCTGGACATGGTAACAAGTTCACTCTTTGACGGGTTCCAATAACCGGCAACAAAAAATGAAACTCTTATAATGACAATACCTTGACAGGGGTTTCATATAAATTACCAAGAGAAATCCTTATTCTGAAATAAGGGTGTACCCAAACGCTTGCAAACCTAGGGGAGTTATTTCTTTGAAGAAAAAATTTTCATTCAAGTCCATTTTCATGGGAAGAATTTCATGGATGGTCAATAAAATCAATTTTGTAAAAATGGCTGAAAATGTGGCCCTATCAGCAACAGGAGAAGATCAAGCATCCCATTTTTCAAATCTTCCTGAAAGCTGGACAAAAGCTGAAAAAATCAGTGCCCTTGCCGTTGACCTCACCATGGCCCAGCTTGCAAAAAAAGGGGACAAACCGGACAAACTTGAAATTGCAAAATTGATCAAAGAGATTGAAATCAAGTATGACCGGCAGTTGCATATCAATGCCGCCACCTCTTTGGCCCTTTTATTTAACCAGGTTTTTGAGCAGCAAAACCCAAAACTGCCCTTTACCTCCATGGACGGACGGGATCTTGCCCACCTGGACAAATTAAAAGCGTACAAAGAAAAAGGTCTGGGCGTTGTTTATCTGATCAACCACTCCTCCCATCTGGATGAATTTATGTTGATTATTTTATGGCAGCACCTCTTTCTTGGATTGCCGGTATTTGCAGCAGGGCAGAACATGATGGCCATCAAAAGCGTTGAATCAATTCTAATGGCCGGGTCCTATGTGGTGTTACGCCATGGAGCAAACAAACACCAGATGACGGCCCTGTACAATTATTGCCGTGCCATCAGCATGGCAGGAGAGCAGCAGGGGATTTTTCTTGAGGCCTGGCGGGGGGGAGCAAGAACCCGGGACGGAAGTTTACGGTACCCCAAAAAACTGATCACCTTACAGGGTGCCATTGATGTGGACACCGATATAGTGGTTCAACCCATTGCATTGTCATTTTCCGCTGTTCCCGAAGATCTGCCCATGTGTTCAAGAAAAAGCTCGGTCAGCTGGATCAGGGGACTGGGATTTTTCAGAACCCTTTTGAGAATTCCCTTCAGCCCCAAAACCTTTTTATGGAAATCTGCAAAAAACCTCTATGGCCGTGCCTATGTTACGGTACCAGAACCCTTTCTTCTCAGTGAGTTAAAACTAAGACACCAACAGGACAAAACCGGAATCCAGTTAGACGAATTTGTGGCATTGTCTGCCATCAAACAGATCGCCCGATCAAAAAAAATAATGGCCAGCCAGCTTACGGCCCTGGGACTTCTCAAGGCAAGAAAAAACGGCCGCATCGATATGATCGAATCGGTGACCAATGAAATGAGTTCCATCAGAGCCTATCATTTGCAGACATTTGGCGTCCCCCCGGATTTTGAAGATTTCATATTGAAAAATTCGGTTAAAAAAATTGTTGTTGAAGGGGTGGGAATGCTTGTCAGAAGAAATGTCATTAAACGCTGGCGAAAGGATAAAAACGGCTACCCCGTTGTCATTGATGAAGCCGCATTGGCCTACTATGCGACCCATGCCGACCGACGGCTGTATTCTCCCTCGGCAGATCAGAATATTGTGGTGGTGGGGGCCGGCTACTGGGGATTTGCACTATCATCGCTCATCGGCAACCGGATTTTAGATGATAAAAAATATGATAATGCCAGCCTGACACTCTTTGACCCCTGCGTGGAAATTGCGGAAAAGATGGGGCGAGACCGAAACGGGAAAGGCCGGTTTTCCGAAAATTTATTGCCCAAAAATACCTTTGTCACCAGTGATTTTTCAAGCGCCTTCCGAAAGGCAAGTGACGTGATCATTGCCTCCAAACCATCTGATTTCAGGGAGCATTTTAAAAAAATCCTCTCTGTGTCCGAGCAACCCTTCAGGGCCATGATCGCCACAAGGGGATTTATCCCGGACACCCATACCATTCCCTACCTTGTGGCCCTTGACCTGATCAAAGAATCCAACAAAAAGGATGTCCACCTGTACACATTGGCCACCCCCTATAATCCCGGGAATATAATGGACAATAGTTTAGTAAAAGGCGTATTAGCAGGAACCGATGATGGTGCAGACAAGCTGGTAGACCTGTTTGACACCCCTTTTGTATCGCCCTTTATTTTGAAAGATCCCATCGGTGTCCAAACGGCGGATATCATGGCCAGGATTTATGCCATCTGGATGAATTTCGCCCAAAGCGCAGGCCTTATTCAAAACAGCACCCAAACCGGGTACCTGGTTTCACAGATTGCCGATGAGGCCTGTGCCCTTGCCATTAACTTGGGAGGGAAAAGCGAAACCTTTGAAGCCGGGAATATCCCCTGGACCGCAACCTTTACTGCCCTTTGTCTTGAGGGTCTTTGGAAAGAATTTGGTCAAAAAATGGGAAGGGGGGTTAAAAAAGGAAAGACACCCCATAGTATGCTGTTAAAAATACAGAAACTCTATGCCGATGACGGCATCCATTTGCAATCTCTTGTTGATATGAAATCTGCCTTAATTTGTGCCAGACAATATAATCTCAAAATGCCTGTTCTGGAAGAGGCGGTTGAAACCTTCTGGGACACAGACGGTTAGTTTCGCAACCTATCTCATCTGCGGTCCTTAGGACCGCAAATTTTATAACGTGAACGAAATAGCTTGCCTTTTGGTCCATCTACTGCGTTGCATCAAAGGCCAAATAGGCCTGCTATTAGACCTTTAATGCGCCTTGTAGATAAACCAAAATTCTGCGCTATTTATGTTCATCTTATTTCATTTCCGGTCCTTAGCCATTGATTTTTTTAAATCACGGGGCGCTTTTCGCAGGCCCATTCACCGGCAGTTGGATGATAAAGCAACTGCCTTTTTCAGAAGAGGTCTGAATCCAAATTTTCCCCTTGTGCTTGTCCACCACAACTGAATGGGAAATGGCAAGGCCCTGGCCCGTTCCCCGGCCCACTTCCTTGGTGGTAAAAAAGGGATCAAAAATTTGGGATTGAAGCTTTTTGGGGATGCCGGAACCGGTATCTGAAATCTGTATTTCCACACATGCCCCCCGGGAACGGGTCCCGATTGTAATGACACCTTTGCCCGAAGAGTCTTCACCCAACCCCTCTAAAATGGCATGGCTTGCATTGATAATCATGTTTAAAAAAACCTGGCTCAATTCGCCTGGATTACACTTCACAAGGGGAAGGGTTTTGTCAAAATCGCGTTTGATGGTGGCCACATACTTCCATTCATTTCTTGCAACGGTAATGGTGTTGTCAAGTGTATGGTTTATATCCGTAAGCTCCCATACATCGCCACCGGGATGTGAGAACTCCTTCATGGATCGTACAATCCGGCTGACCTTGCCAAGCCCACCCAGGGATTGTTCAAGGGCCAGGGGAATTTCTTCTTTGAGATAGGAAAGATCGGCATCTTCAATGGCAAGTGCAAGGGCTTCCACAGCGACCTTAATGGCCGTTTCCGGCCTATTATTTTGAATGAGTTTCACAAGATGGTTGCTGGCTTCCAAAACAAGATTTACCCCATTGAAGGACTCTTGAATAAAAGTCATGTTGTCACGGACATATTGTACCGGCGTGTTAATCTCATGGGCGATTCCGGCCGCCAGGCTGCCGATTGCCGCAAGCTTCTGGGAGTGGATATGCTCTGTTTCCTGATACTTACGATGAGATATATCCATCACCGTCCCCTGGGTACCCATAAACTCACCCGTATCGCTATGTCGGACATGGGCATTGATCAGAACAGAAATGATCTGACCATCCTTTTTTTTCATCTCAACTTCATAGGCCGACACCCGGCCCTGTTTAAATATCAGCTCAAGAAGCTTTGCCCTGTCATCGAGATTGTGATACAGCTCGATCATGGAAATCCCCTGGGCCTCGTCAAAGGAATTGTATCCCAACATTTTCACGGCCACGGGATTGGCCATGATGATCCGCCCCTGGTCATCTGTTCTGTAAAATCCTTCCTGGATCGACTCAAAGATGGCATCAAAGTCCCTTTCACTCTCCAATAATGATTTTTCAGGGAGGGTTAACAGATATTCATTCCGGGTGCCCAGATTGTCTACCATTTTCTGGAGGCGTTTTTTTTGGCTGTTCACCGCTGTCAATTCCCCCTGGAGGGCCTTGACCTTTTCTTCCAGTAAACGGTTCTGTTGTTCAAAAGGCATGACAGATTTCCACGGCCAGGGCATAGATAATATCCAGGGGCAAATGCTGAACAATTGTTTTGTCAAACAGCAACTTTGCCTCACTTTCAAACTCGTCATCCCCCACCCATAAAAGGACCGCCACGGGAATCCGTGGGGTAATCGAAAAAGAAAAGGCAGCATCAGCCATGGCAAGGGGGGTGCCGCCAAGTCTGTTGCCTGCATCTAAAAACCCCGCAAGATCCCCGCCAAAGGCATGGGCCAAAATCTGGGTCGGCAGAGTATGGGGACCTCTGAAAAAGGCCGCCCCCCCAGTGATATCCTTTTCAGACACCCACTGCCCGGACAAAGGAATCGCTTTGGCTTTCATAAGATAATGGAGCATGAACAGGTACAAATAATCCCGATAGGTGTCCGGCCCCTCCCCCAGTGGGCTTATCCTGGATTGTTCCGGCATCACCTCATAGGATCTTTCCCAGATATCCAACCGATAGATACCCTTTTTCTCATCATACTGGACACCGGTTCTACTTATGACCTCTTTTGGATCACAGGCCAAAAGGTCTTGGAAGAGGATAGTATCAAT
>JAFLJU010000228.1 GCA_022712835.1 Desulfobacteraceae bacterium | reverse complement strand
AAGCGGGCTTTTTTTATGGAGAATACCCAATGGGATTCATGAAAAACTATCTGAGTCAAACCACTAAAAATTTTATTGCCCTGCTGTTCAAGCTGGCATTGCCCATTACATTACAAAATTTTTTAAGCTCCTCCATGACCTTCATGGATACCTTGATGATCGGGCAATTAAATGAAACGGCCATTGCGGCCGTTGGGATTGCCAACCAATTTGTATTTATCTTTATCATCATACAATTTGGGATTCACGGCGGGGTGGCGATTTTTACCGCACAATACTGGGGAAAAAAAGATTTAGCCAATATTAAAAAACTTGGGGGAATCGGTCTTATTGCAGGGCTTACCCTGGGTTCCCTGTTTACTTTCCTGGCAATGGTCACCCCCGATGCTGTGATGGGACTGTTCACCCGCGACCCCGAAGTCATCTCCCTGGGGTCCACCTATCTATGGATTGTGGGATTAAGTTTTGGAATATCGGTATTCACATTATCCTATATGAACAACCTGAGAAGCATGGAGATTGTCAAGCCCCCCATGTACGCAAGCCTCATCGCTGTGGTGCTCAACCTTATTCTTAACTATATCCTGATATTCGGACACCTGGGATTTCCTGCCATGGGGGTTAAAGGTGCTGCCATTGCCACCTGTATATCCCGGTTTATTGAAGGATTTGCCCTCATGGGTATGGTGTATTGGAAAAAATATCCCATTGCGGCAACACTCTCTGAAATGGTAGATTTTGATGCCGCATTTTTAAAAAAAGTGCTGACCACCTGCTGGCCCGTGTTTTTAAACGAGCTGGTCTGGGTGACCGGCATCAGCCTCTACAATGTGGTCTATGCCAGGATCGGCACCCAGTCCATTGCCGCGGTAAATATTGTGGCCTCCATTGAAAATTTCATGATGATCCCCTTTTTCGGGATGTTTTTTGCAGGATCCATCATCATCGGCAATAGTATTGGAGCGGGAAAACCAGATGAAGCCTATTCATACGGCAAGCTTCTGCTGATGGTGCAGTTTTCCATGGCCCTTATTGCCGGAGGCATTATGATCCTTTCAAGAGAGATGATTCTCTCTTTGTATAATATATCAGATATTGCCTATATGAACGCCTATCACCTGATGCTTGTCTCGGGTCTTTCGTTGTGCTTTAAAATCACCAATTTCACCAATGTGGTCAGCGTCCTGCGGGGAGGCGGAGATACCCGGTTCGGGTTTCTCCTGGATCTTACCGGGGTCTGGTGTATCGGGGTTCCCATGGCGTTTTTCGCAGCCTTCTTCCTGAACCTGCCGGTATATTGGGTCATGGCACTGGTGATGACAGAAGAAGTCTACAAACTGGCCCTGGGGATTCCCAGATTTTTATCCCGAAAATGGATACGAAACCTGGTCAGAAATTAATAGGCTCATCCCCTTTTAAAAACATTTACCCAGCACTCTCCGGAGGCGGACCATTGCAAGTTAACACTCGGTTTTGGATTTCTAAAATTCGATTTGCATTGTGCCACTATCTATTGTATCGTAATTATTATTGAATGGAGTATCCATTATTGTTCAGATAGATAAATGAGTTTAGAAATACTCGGAATATGACAGGTATTCCATTCCAGAGATACATCCATTTCCACAAAAAAAGAGATTTCATATGTCTAAAAAACCGACTCGCGAAGAATTGGAGAAAAGGATTCATGATTTAGAGCTATCAGCGCTTGAGTGCAAATTGGCTAAGGAGGCTCTGGAAAAAAACAAGTCCTTTTTTGAGGGAATCGTCGAGTGCATGACAGATTGGATATGGGAGGTTGGTGCCGATGGGCGGTATACCTTTTGTTCAAAAAAAATTAAAGCGGTGCTGGGATACTCCCCTGAAGAAATATTGGGAAAGACCCCATTCGATTTTATGGCGCCTGATGAGGCGGAACGAATTGGCAATATTTTTAAGAACATTGTCAGTAAAAAAGAATCGATAAAAAACCTGGAAAATTGGAATATTCATAAGAATGGTCGGCCGGTGTGTCTTTTGACAAATGGTGTGCCCCTAATTGATGAAGACGGAAACTTGACTGGATTTCGCGGCGTTGATAGTGATATCACAGAACGTAAGCAGATGTTGATCACACTACAAGAAAGCGAAGCACGTCTGAAATCAATCCTGTTCGCAATCCCGGGCCCAATGGTAATCTATAACAACAAGGGGGAACCGGAATACCTGAACACCGCCTTTACCGGTGTCTTTGGGTGGACACTGGATGAATTGAAGGGGAGACGAATTCCCTTTGTCCCTGATGATGAGAAAGAGGCAACTGGTGAGAAGATAAAAGAGTTGTTTACCATTGGAGGATCAGTACTATTTGAGACAAAAAGGCTTACCAAACAGGGCAAACAATTAAATGTTATTATCAGCGCTGCCATCATTAAAAATGTTAAAGATGAGATAACAAATATGGTTGTAAATCTCACAGATATCACCGAGCAGAAAAAGATGAAGCAAAAGACCAGGGAAGCCAGTGATAACTTTAATAATGTTTATAATAATGCGTTTAGTGCCATCTCCACCATTGACGGCGATAGATTCATCGATTGTAACACTGCATTTGTAGACATGTTAAATGCCGGTGCCAAGGAAGAGGTCCTTAACACACATCCGTCTAAATTATCCCCTAGTATCCAGCCGGATGGCAGGGCCTCGTTTGAAAAGGCAAATGAAATGATCGCCATTGCCTTTGAAAAAGGATTTAATAATTTTGAATGGATTCACAAAAAAATTACCGGCGAAACCTTTCCCGTTGATGTTTCATTAACAAGGACAAATTTCAAGGGCAAGCCAGTACTACATTGTGTATGGAAAGATCTTTCCGCGGAAAAAACAATGATCCAAACTCTCAATAGTGCAAAAGAGAAGGCCGAGGTGGCTGTCAAAACCAAAGCTGAATTCCTGGCCAACATGAGCCACGAGATCCGCACCCCCATGAATGGGGTAACCGGGATGATTGACATGCTCCTGGACACCGATCTAACAGCCGAGCAGCAAGACTTTGCCCTGTCCGTACGAACAAGTGCCGATGCCCTTCTCATGCTGATCAATGATATCCTTGATTTTTCCAAAATCGAGGCTGGAAAGCTGGACATGGAGGAGATCAATTTTGACCTGAGACCGACCCTTGAGAGTTTGAGTGATGTGATGGCCATCAAGGCCTATGAGAAGGGGGTGGAGTTTGCATGTCTGATCCATGACAGGGTTCCCTGTTTTCTAAAGGGTGATCCTGGCCGGCTACGCCAGATTCTGACCAATCTTACGGGAAATGCCATTAAATTTGTGGAAAAGGGGGAGGTATCCATCAGCGTGGATCTTGAAAACCAAACCGATACCACAGCTACTCTTCTTTTTAAAGTAAAGGATACCGGAATCGGTATTCCCGTGGACACGATGGACCTTCTCTTTGAATCCTTTACCCAGGCAGACGCTTCCATGACCAGAAAGTACGGCGGTACAGGCCTTGGTCTCACAATCTCAAAGCAGCTTTCAGAGCTGATGGGGGGCCAGATAGGCGTTGAAAGCCAGGAAGGTGAGGGATCGACATTCTGGTTCACGGTTGTCCTGAAAAAACAGACCGGGCCAGGGGTAATGGACATTGTTATCCCTGAAGATATCAAGGGAGAGAACATCCTTGTGGTGGATGATCTTGCCATCAACCGATTGGTTTTCGGGGAGTATCTGAAATCATGGGGGTGCAATTTTGCCCAGGCCGAAAACGGAGATCAGGCCCTGGCCAAACTAAAGGATGCCGTTGACAGATCAGACCCATTTCATATTGCCATCCTGGATATGCAGATGCCTGAAATGACAGGAGAAAGTCTGGGGCGCAGGATCAAACAAGACCCCGCACTTAAAGAGACTCTCCTTGTCATGGCGACTTCCATGGGGCAGCGGGGAGATGCGAAAAAGATGGAAGAGATAGGTTTTACAGCTTTTATCACCAAACCGGTTAAGAAAGCGATTCTCTTTGACTGTCTCCGGCTTGTTCTGGGCCTGACCGATGACCATTTAACTCAGGCTTCAAGAGATATCATTACAAGTTATACAGTGGAAGATCTCAGGGGAAAGAATAAAAAAGCCCATCGCCCCTTGAGAATACTATTGGCAGAAGATAATAAAATAAACCAGAAAGTAGCCAAAAAGATGCTAGAAAAAATGGGTCATGGCGTGATAATTGTCAACAACGGTAAAGAGGCGCTTGAAGTATTTCAAAACAATGAATTTGACCTTATTCTTATGGACGGCCAAATGCCGGTGATGGACGGGTTGGAAGCCACAAGGGCAATTCGAGAAAAAGAAGAAAACTCCAATATTGGCAGGATTCCGATCATCGCTGTTACGGCCAATGCCATGAAGGGTGACCGGGAACAGTTTTTGGCAGCGGGTATGGATGACTATATTTCAAAACCAATAAAAGGCAGTATGCTTGAGAAAGTCATAGAGCGGGTTATGGGTTAAAAAGCTTTATTTGCCAATCGCTTTGGAGGCCGCCCATTATTGAAGGAAGATTTAACCTATTCCAGAATGATTTTTGTTTGAAAATGAAAGCGGAGCATCATGAGCAGGGCTGAGGCGCTCAGGCCGATGAGCAGGCCGTACCAGATCCCCATGATTCCCAGATCAAAGTTGAAGGCCAGGATATATCCGGCAGGCAGACCGATGACCCAATAGGCAGCCAGGGTGAGAAGGGTGGGAATCCTCATGTCTGTTATGCCCCTGAGAATACCGACCCCCACGGCCTGGGTGCCGTCGGAAAGCTGGAAAAAGGCCACAACAATGAGCAGACCGGCTGCCATGTCTATGACCTGGGGATCCAGGGAGTAAAGCCCAGGTAAAAAATTTCTGAGGGACACAAAGATAAGGCCTGCCAGTCCCATGAATATGGCGCAGAGAAAGGCTGCGCTGAATCCGGCCGCCCTCACATCAACTGCACTGCCCCGTCCCAGGGCATTGCTCACCCGGATGGTACCTGCCGCAGAGATACCCATGGCCCCCATAAAAGAGATGGAGCCCAGATTCAGGGCGATCTGGTGGGCGGCAAGTTCCCTGGCCCCCATCCAGCCCACAATCACGGAAGAGGCGGTAAAGGCTGAAACTTCGAAGAAATACTGACAGGCGCCCGGGATGCCGATACCCAGCAGTTGCTTCATCATGGAAAAGTCAAGTTTTCTATACCGCAGGGAGGGATCAAATCGCTTCAGACTTGGTGCCGTCATGACGACAACCACAAGGCAGACAGCCATAAATATTCTTGAGGAAAAGGTGGCAATCCCTGCGCCGGTAAGTCCCAGGGCAGGGGCGCCCAAATTACCAAAAATAAAGACCCAGTTTACAAAGACATTCACCAGGTTGGCAATGAGGGTAATGACCATGGCTGGTTTTAAAAAGCTCACCCCTTCTGCAAATTGACGAAAGGACTGGAACAACATCAAAGGAATCATGGACAACCCTAGCACCTGCATATAGAGAATGGCCGGGGCCACAATGGCCTGGGGCTGGTTCAGAAAACGAATGCTTTCAGCCGCCAGGAAGGTCAGGCCGCAGAGAACCACCCCGAAGATCATATTCAGAAGCAAGCCCTGGCGGAGAACCACCCCGCAGTCCTCGTCCCTGCCCGCCCCAAGGGCAATGGCGGTCAGGGGGGTGACCGCCATGGAAATCCCCATGCCCACCACCATGATCAGCATGAACAGAGCATTGCCAATGCCAGCCGCAGCCAGGGCCTCGGTACCCACTCGGCCCACCATGATATTGTCTGCCACAGACATGGTGAGTTGGCCGATCTGCCCCACGATAATGGGCAAAGATAAATAGAATGTTTTTTTGATGTGGTCAGTGTACATGGGCGGTCTGGCCTTTTATATAAATCTGTGTATATCTGGTTTGACCCTGGGATCTTATTCATTCCCAAGGGAGGCCATACATAACACAATTGATTATAAATCAATACCTGGATATAGTGAATCTGAAAATTTAACCGCAAAACTGGAGGTAAAATGGGCCCTCAAAACCGTATCACAGAACCCTGCGACTTATTGGATACCAACGGACATCTCATTCATCCCGGATATGCCACCCGTCCCCTGTGGCGATATGACCGCAAAAAAATAAAAGCACCCAGACATCGAATCAAGGAGTGGGACTACTATTATGTGCTGGCCCCTGAACAGGGGGTTGGGATTACCTTTACCATTGCTGATCTTGGGTATGTTGGGTTGGCCGCGGTTTGCTGGCTGGATTTTAAACAAAGAACATCCTCCCAGTTTGAGACCCTTTCATTCTTTCCCATGGGCAGGCTGAACCTGCCCTCGGCCTCGAACTCCGGGGTGACCCGATTTAAAAATAATAAATTGAGCATGGATTTTGAGGTAACCCGTGAAAGCCGGCGTCTGACCTTTGAAACCCATGGGAAAGACCAGGGGGAGTTAAAGGGAGATATTCTCCTTACCCGTGCAGGTGATGATGACATGGTCATTGCTACCTC
>JAFLJU010000552.1 GCA_022712835.1 Desulfobacteraceae bacterium | reverse complement strand
TTTGTGGAGATTGTATTCCAACCCATAGGGCAAAAGAATAGCCATGCAATTGCCGTGGGGGATATGGCAGATAGATCCCACAGAGTGTCCCAGGGCATGGACCATGCCCACGGTGGCATTGGAAAAGGCAATTCCGGCCAGGGTGGCAGCTGTTGCCAAAGCCAGTCGCCCTTCTTTATCCGAAGGGGATTGGATGACCCGGGGCAAATACTTGACAATCAGCTGGATGGCTTCAACGGCATGGGCATCGCTCAGGGGGTTTTTGGCCAGCATGATAAAGGCTTCCACTGCATGGGCCATGGCATCCATGGCCGTGGCTGCCGTGATGTGGGGGGGCAGGGTGAGGGTCATTCTTGAATCAATGACGGCGGCATCTGGCAATAAAAAATAGGAGCCAAACAGCATCTTCCGGTTGTTGTCCGGATCGGAAATCACGGCCCCAATAGTCACTTCGGAACCGGTACCTGCGGTGGTGGGCACGGCGATAAGCGGGTTCAACTTTCGCTTAAGGGCCCCGGAACCGGTAAACGCCATGAGATCGTCGGCCTGCTCTGATACCAGGATATTGATACCCTTGGCCGTGTCAAGAACTGATCCTCCACCCACGGCAATGATGGCATCACAGCTTAAATTTTGGTAAACTGCTGCCAACCGGTTGACCACCTTTACGGCAGAATCCGGGGGTACCTCGTCTTCAATGGTTGTAACCGTCAGTTTGTCACCCATGGCACCTATAACAATATCCACAAGGCCTGCCGCTCGTACGCCCTTGTCCGTCAGAAGCATGGGGCTTTTGGCACCCATGCCAGAAAGAAGCTCAGGGATTTTCTCCAGGGCATGGTGGCCTGCCACCATGTTCACCCGGCAGCCAAATTCATAATAATCGGGTATATACATTAAGGTCTCCTCCAAGCCAGGATCGCCTGGATTTTTTTGGGGTCAATCCCCGGGATTTGTGAACCCGGGAGAGCAGGATCGGAAAGGGTCGTCTGGACCCAAACTTTCATGGCCGCCGGGTCAAGGCCAGCATCGTCCAGGGTCCGGGGGATGGTGCCCAGAGAAATCTGGTAGAGTTCGTTTAGAAGGCACTGGATTTTCTGGATGGAAAGGCCGGGGCGCTGGGAGGGCGGGACCCGGCTGAAGTCCTCTGAGCCTGCAAGGGGTTTGAATAGGTTCCCAAGGTCAGACCGGTCGTTGGCCATGAGATCCAGGACCGCTGGAAGAAGGATGGCCATGGCCTGGCCCGGTGATATGCCGGTATGTTCGGCGATCCGTTTGCCCAATTGAAAACTTGTAGTGGTGCAATTGGCCAGGAGAATCCCTGTAATCACCGAGGCATGGGTCAGACATGCCAGATGCTTCCGCATGGCTTTTTTGTCCGATCGTTTAGGGGGTGTGGGAACATAAATTTGTTTTACCAGGGGGAGAAAATTTTCCATGATGAGGGCAATGCCGGTGGCAGCATAGGCCCTGGCCACTGGATTACCTGAAAGAACATGGGCTTCACAGCACACCGACAGGCAGGTGAGGCTTGCATTGATAAGGGGGGCTTCGGCGTCCATTTTCAGCGTATTCGGATCTAAAATAACCGGATCGGTCAAAATAATTGGATCGGTCAGAATATCCGGATCAATTATCGCAAGGTCAGGCGCCAGAAAGGGCGAAGCAAAGGTGTTGCCGTTAAACCGGACAAGGGAGTGGGTCTCCATACCGGTTCCCATGCCTGTTGGAATATAGACAAAAGGGCTCAGGGGCTGGGTGAGGGGTGTCTCCCGATTTGTTGCCCGATTCGTTTCCAGTGTTTCTTTTAGTGTTGCTTTCAGAGTTTCCGGGCCCAGGGTAACCGCAATATTAAGGGCCTTGGCCATGTCAGCCACTCTTCCGGTGCCAAGGGCAATGATGGCGTCAAATCCTTTATCGGTATAAATTTGATAAAATTCCTTGAGGATTTCAATATCACTTTGGCCAGAATTGCCCCCTGTATCAGAGGTTTGCTCAATGGGCGGGCAGATCCCCAGGGTCATTTCGGATTCTTTAAATGCCCGGATAAGTGGTTTGGTACTCCCAAGAAGCGCATTTTTGTCCAGAAGGACCAGGGGTTTTTGACTGCCCATACCTGCCAGGTCAAAGGGCAGATGTTCCAGGGCGTTCATGCCGAAACTGGTTTTGGTCCGGCAGAAAAAGGTAAAATCGCCATTGTTCAACATTTTGCAGTTCTCCTTTTTATATGCCGGTAAGGGTTCTGATAAAGACCATTGCCCTGTCCCAGGTGTGGCGTTTCAGAGTCCATTTGGGATATCGTTTGATGGCCAGCTTTGCCAGGGGTTTGGGTAGCAGGTAAACCTGGACGATGTCCAGAATCCTGACGACGGCACAGGCCTGGGGAACATCTCCGCTGACAATCATGCGATCCCTTGAATTGGCTGTCGGGGTGCTTTCCCTGAAGGTAAAGAGGACAAAAAGATTTTTCACGCTTTTCAACGTCATTTCAAGATCCACCGGGTGTCTGGCAATATCGCCGCCCAAGTATCGGGCCCTTCCCTTGTCATCCTTTCCTATTATCATATGGGGGCCCTTGGGAAAGGCGCCCAGGGAAAAGGTGTAGCCCTCGGGCATATTTTCAAATTCTTTCTTGACCTGTTTGTCCGCCCGGGCAGCTGCCTGGACGGCTCTTCCCATAAACCAGAGCATGGTGCCAAGGTAGATTCGCTGGAA
>JAFLJU010000488.1 GCA_022712835.1 Desulfobacteraceae bacterium | reverse complement strand
GGTTTTGTCCGGGAGGATCCAGCCGACGACAAAAATCTGGTATCCGTTGTTGATCATGTGAAAAATGGATTGGATCACCTTTCGGATTTTATTGACCTTGGAAAAGGATCTGCCCATGCGGGCGGAAACGATATCCATACTTATATCCCCTTTTTTCAGTTCTTCCTCGGTGAGCATTATGACCCCGACGTCCCGGTCAAGATTGTGGCCTTCAAAGGAGTAGTTTACCTCCTTCATGCCGTATTTTTCCGCCAGTTTGCCAAATTCTGCTTCCGCCCCTCTGTGGCCGCCACTATAGAAAATTGTCTGGGATGCATCACTCATAGTTTGTTTACTCCTTGGTATAGATTTCATTTTATAAGAAAATAATATTATTCGTTCGAGCAAAATGAATTTTTTATCATATAAAAAACCAGAATATTAATCAACAAAGAACTGATTTTAACCGCAATTCTCAAGGAGAGCAAATATGAATATGCCAGAAAAGGCATTCGGGAAAAGTTTGAATATATTTTTCTTAAACATAGCAATTGCATACGGTTTTCTTAACCTGCTTTTTATTTTTACTCCACTCCCGTATATGTTTTTTTTTGAAAACAGGTCCTTTCGGTGGCAGTTCCCCAGCGTTGCCTTTGGGCGAGTAGTTTCATAAACTGATCTCCATTTTTCACCACTCGGCCTCCCACAACATCAACACCGCGGGCAAAAAGCGGATCAGGAAAATACCCCGCTGTTGGTCCAACAATAGAGACAAATGCGTCGGAAGAACAATTGCCAAGGATATCATCTAGTGAATTGTTTAGTATCGTCGTACTGGTACATAATACCTTATTGCATGATTTCAACTTACCTGCATCCAGGGTAATTGGCAGATCGGGATATTTTTTTATTAACAGCTCGTTTTTTTCAATAACAATTAGTTGGGCCCCGGCATCCCTGATCGTTTTAACCATCCCGTGAAACAAACCAACCATTCCGATCCTGTCCCCTTTTGATATTGCCAACAACCCCAGCGAATCCGTGGCCGATTCCAGGTTGAACTGGGTTGTTTTCATAACATGCTGACAAATTGCGTTAATGGCAGCAAGACTGATCATCTCTTTTATTGGATCTTTATTGCCAAATTCAAGCGCAAGGTTTTTAGGATCTTTTCCGATGAAATCATCCGGTTTCAAAGTGGTATAGTCTTCCATTTTCTCATCCGGCAAAAGAACGTAACTGACCCCTGTGGCGCCACCCTCAAGGCCAATGGCCATAAACTGGGCGTCCTTTGGTTGTCCCCCTTTAAAAAATGGCGGGAAAAACAGAGTAGAAACAGTCGGGATTGTAGATCGTGATGATAATTTCTCGATCATTTTTTTGAATTCATTTTTAAGACCCATCGTCATCTCCTGATTTGCCGTTAACAAGTGATTGTCCACATGTCATTAATATTTGAATGATAATCGCCTTGATTAAAGTGTCTGTTTAATATGAGCGAGTACGATGGTGATATTATCCTTGCCTCCAAATAATAATGCAGCATCCATCAAGGCGGTTATTTTTTGTTTCAGAGTATTGTCATTATTTAAAATATTCATCATCACATCGTGTGCTGCCATTTTATAAAGACCATCTGTTGCCATAACAATTATATCATTTTTTTTAACCTTAAACTTACCGGTATCAGGTTCACACATTCCATATCCCAGACATTGATCAAGAATTTTTTGCGAATAATGTTCCTTGGCATCCTCTGGCTTTAACTCACCTTCTTCAACAAGCGCTTTGGCCAGCGTCTGGTCTTTTGTGACCTGAATGAGTTTACCATTCCTTAAAACGTACAACCGGCTGTCACCGATATTCACCCAGTGGATCATGTCATTTTTTAAAATCGAACAAACCAGGGTTGTTGCCATATATGCCAGACTGGGATGATTATCCGCTTTTTTATAAATAAACATATCAAGATCTTTTGCAAATTTATCAAGGAATTCTGATACGTTACCTTCAGGCAGCTTGTCTAATGTTGCAAGTTTGCCCTTGGCTAATTCAGCGGCAACATCACTGGAAACGTCCCCCCCTAAGCCATCTGCAACCCCAAGCAGCAGGGCATTATCATCCATGGTTCTTACAAGATACCGATCCTCATTGGTTTTTTGGACAAGGCCGGTATGAGTGCAGGCCACAACAACTATATTTTTTATTTCCAAGGATATCTGGTCTTTTCTGTCATGAACTTTTTTAAAAAATTCACATTTTCTGCAATTTTTAAATTCTTTTGCAAAACTCCCTGATGCACTCCCTTTGCAGGCAGTTCCGGCTACGAGCCAACAGCTTCGCCCAGCATTTATGCCATCATTCATACTATCAAAGGAGGGGTCTGATGCCGCAGGGCAGATGTCATTTTCCTGTTCGGGTCCCCTGCCGCATTTCATATATTCCCAGCAATTGATTTTGTTTCTGCTCATGAATGACCTTTCTTACTTTTTAACAATTCAACCGCTTGCGTCATATTTGTAAACCTTTGGGCAGGGTCTATTTTACAGGCCTTTACAATAAACTGATTTAGACCCCAGGGAAGGCCTGGGACGATTTGTTTTGGGTTTGGTATTTCTTTTTCACAACGTATTTTGGTAAAAAGCGCCGGATCTTCTTCCGGGTAAGGCCTTTTACCTGTAACCATCTCGAAAGCTGAAACCCCCAGCGAGTATATCTCACTTTGCAGACTGACTCTCTCGCCTTTCAATACTTCAGGCGCAAGATAAGGATATGCACCGTCAAAAAGATCATCTTCTTCATGGATGGAGCAGGCAAGACCAAAATCCACCAGCTTTATCCTGTCATTTTTGATGACCATCAAATTACCCGGGTTAATATCTTTGTGCAGGATACCATTGCAATATGCATAGTGAATCGCCTGACAGGTCTGGACAAGATAATTGACGGCTCTACGAGGGGATATTGTTTTATGCCGCTGGATGATTTCCAGAATAGATTCACCCTCGAGATACTCCATGATAATAAATATGGTTCGGTATCGCTCCACCATATCATATACCTTGATAATATTTTCATGCTTCAGCATATCCACAATGTGAGCTTCTTTTTTGAGTTTCTCAAGAAAATCCGAGTCCAGAACCATATGGTGCCGCATCATCTTTATGGCAACAGGATTGCCGGATATCAGATTTTTCCCTTTATACACAATGCTGTACCCGCCCCGACCGATAATATCCGTTGCCAGGTAGTTGCCGATGATCCGATAGGATGTCGGTCTTTTTGAATCAAACCGGTCTGCAACAATTTCGGTCAAGAATTCCCAAAGCTCCGGATCATTTTCCGGTATGGCTTCAAATTCTGATTTTTTGATGACCCAGGCATCAATCTCACTTTCTGCTTCTACATGGGCCATACTCGGCTCTCCGGTAAACAAAGCACTCATGTTTACAAGATCACCTTCGCTTCGATGATCTACTGGATAAAGCTGGCCATCTTTCTCCACCAGCACAATACATGCACCATGTCTAATAATATACGCCTCATCCATTTCTTTGCCCTGAAACACAAACCGATGCCCGGGTTTGATAATGGTCCGCTTCAACCGCCTTAGAAAAGAGGATTCATTTTGCCGACAATGGACAAATCTCAAAAATCTAGTTCTAAGGTTCCGCGTTCCCTCTTCGGCAAGAACCATGTGGTAAAAATCACATTCCTTACATTTTTCCCGTTTATCCATATAGTGGCCCTGCTGATCTTGGAGACAAAGTGTGCTTGGAACCGCCCAGCAGAACCGGCCCGCATTTTTTCCGGAATTGATACCTGAAAAGCTTTGGTCCGATGCCGCAGGACAAATCCCGTTCAGCGCAGCATTCACACCTCCTGGCTCTAATCCGCAACCCATGTATTCCCAGCAATTTAGTCGTTTATTGCTCATGATTTTTTATTCATTCTTTTTCCATTTCTAAAATCAATTTTTTCATTTTTTGAAGCCGGGAAAGATTATCACTGATAATTTGTTTTGTATTATATCCTGATTCTTCTTCATCAAATTGGTTCTTCAATTGTCTTTTTTCGTCTTCAGACAATTCGGTTTCAGCCATAGGAAAAAACAAATGATCCTCTCTGTAGATATGGCGTTTCAAAATTGAAATATAAGCGGCAAGGTTTTCCAAAAGAGTTGTGGTGGCAATTTCACTGCATGTTTCATATCCCTTTAAAGAATCTTCTATTTTTTTTATACACCGCCGGTTTAACTCATGCTGATAACGCAAAGATCCTATTTCAAGATCAATATTACCACCTTTTTTGGACGCCAGAAAACTAAACAAAAGATATTCTTCTTTATAGTGATGCAGTTTGTCTGCATATTCCTTAAAAAAAAGGACCGCTGTTTTAAAAAATGCTACTGAAGGTTGACGGTTTTGTTCCAGAACATCTCTTGCTTTTTCCAAACAGTTTATTCCCTGAAGGATATGGGCATGCTCTCCAGTCAATTTTGATAAAACATCCATGGCAATTGGTTTCCTTCCCCTCTCTTTTGAAGTTTTACCACCAGAACTCCGGGTATTTTCGATTCTTTGCAATATTATTAATGATCACGGCAACTATCAGCATGATCATCACACCAAGTCCCACAGGGACCAATACATACCAAAAGCCTAGGGCATGTATTTTTTCACTGCCGATCACGGCTATCAATGCGGTTGCCCCACCTGGTGGATGAAGCGTCTGTGTAAAGTGCATCAGGGCAATGGCAGTTGCAACTGAAAATGCTGCAGCAAACCATGGATACGGATAAAACAATTGATAGGAAGCCACACCGATAAAAGCGGACAGTACGTGTCCCCCCACCAAATTTCGTGGTTGGGCAAGAGGACTTCTAACGGCACCGTAAATCAATACAGCTGAGGCACCAAAGGACCCGATTATATACACAAAGTCATTCCCGGGGAAAAGATTGTAGTTCAACCAGGCAACTGGTGTTATACCTAAAAAAGCACCGATCCAGGACCAGAATATTTCTGTAGAACCCACTTTTGGGGGGCGTTGTCCACCACCCGCCATTTTTTTGATGTAAGGTGTCATTGCTTTTCTCCGTATACCCATATCAGCACATGGCCTGAACAAGGTCTGATCTGGCAATAATACCCACCCGTCTATTGTTATCATCACTAACCGGAACCCGGTTGATATTGAACCGGTCCAGGGTATTTGCAACTTCAAGCATGGTTGTATCTTTTTTAACGGTGACCGGTGGTGAGGACATAACCTCCCGGACTTTAAGCGTCTTAAACGGAACGGCAATACAACCGCTGGTATCTACACATTGGAGAAGAACCTGAACAAATGAAGGGGCTTTCTTTTTGTTCATTCTGGATAAAAAGTCTTTTTCAGAAATGACACCCGTTATCATGTCATCATTATTCACGACAGGAAGTCCGGATATTTCATGCTCTGCCATTTTGGTAACCGCCTCGATTAACGGCGCATCTTCGTTAACAAAAATGACTTTCTGTGTCATGACCTGTTCTGCCAATATGGCTGTTCTGATACGGGATACAGCATGCTTAAAAGCAATCTGGTAAATTTGTAAAAAGTCAGACGGTGTAATATCCAAATATCCGGGTATTTTTTTCATGGCCTCCAAAACATCTTCATCCGTGATTGTTTGAAAGCATTCATTAATGCAACTGAAACTCATATTTTTCCTCGCTTTAGTATTTGCTTTTTCCCCTTCTCAATTTAAGAAAAAACCTTACTCTATGGGGGAATTCTTGTTAAGACTGAATTTAAATATGCTAACAGTTATCAATTTAATAGATATCTGAATATAATCACCAAATCATTGACTTAGATCAAGTTTATATGAAACTCCGGCCACGGTATTGCAATTATAAGGGTTTCATTTTTTGTTGAGGCCAGGCGCAAATACCATGCTCCGGCCATGCCGGTTATTAAGAATGTTGAACCAATTGATCTGGATATTTCAATTTATTATAAGGTCCAATGGTTAGTTTTAATCACCAAGCCGGAAAAGAAAAAGTAGATTTGATATAAACCGCTTTTTTTATCCATCATTTATATTTTGTTTATTCTGTAACACTTTCAAGAGGATTGTTATAGGTTTGTTGCTATAAATTTTCTTGACTTTAGTTTCATCTCTTCTGTAGTATAGCCCATCGCTCATGTACCACATTGTGGTGTGATTATTCGTTCTGTTCTAAACAAAATAACTAATAACGATCCTATCGGTAGGCGATCTGTACCTGATCCTGCACAACCGGAGGGCTGTAAGACGGGAGGCAAACAAAATGGCTGAAAAATATAGATTGGAAACAATGGCAATTCATACCGGACAAGACCGGAATGAGGCACAGTTGAGTCGTGGTGTCCCAGTTTACCGAACATCATCTTACCTTTTCAAGAGCACGGAACATGCCGCCAATTTATTTTCTCTCAAAGAGCTTGGTAACATCTATACCCGACTTACAAATCCCACACAGTCGATTCTTGAAGAAAGAGTTGCAGCCATGGAAGGGGGTAAGGCAGCACTTGCACTTGCTTCAGGAACCAGTGCCATTTTTTATTCAATTATTAACCTGGCGAAGACTGGAGACGAGATTGTTGCTGCAAATAACCTTTACGGTGGTACATATACCATGTTCAACGATATTCTACCGCAGTTCGGTATCCATGTACGAATGGTTAAAGTCAACGATTTCCGTGCATTATCACAAGCCATCAATGAAAAAACAAGAGCTGTTTTTATCGAAACAATCGGAAATCCCATATTGGAGGTATCTGATATTGATGAATATGCCCGAATCGCTCACGAAAACAATGTCCCGCTGATCGTTGATTCCACATTTACAACACCGTTTTTGCTCAGGCCCATTGAACATGGAGCTGACATTGTTGTGCACAGTTTGACTAAATGGCTGGGGGGGCATGGTTCCGGAATTGGCGGCGTGGTTGTGGATTCGGGGAATTTCGACTGGAAAGAACCGAAATTTGACTTGTTCAACGAACCAGACCCGAGCTACCATGGACTTAGATATGCTCATGATCTAGGTGAGTTGAACTCCATCGCATTTGCTGTCCGAATGCGGCTGGTACCGTTAAGAAATCTTGGTGCGGCTATTTCTCCGGATAATGCCTGGATGTTTTTACAGGGAATTGAAACCCTTCACTTAAGAATGCCGTGCCATTCTGAAAATGCAATGAAAACTACAGAATTTTTAAATCAGCATAAAAAAGTTGAGTGGGTAAAATACCCAGGTCTAAAAGACGGCAATGAAAACAGTCATATTGCTGAAAAAAACCTGGTAAACGGTTTCGGCGGTATGGTCGTGTTTGGTATAGAGGGTGGTAAGAAGGCAGCTGAAAAATTTATCAACAGTCTTAAACTTTTCAGCCATGTGGCCAATGTCGGTGAGGCAAAAAGTCTTGCGATACATCCGGCCAGCACAACCCACAGCCAGCTTGACGAAAAGATGCTCCGGGCAGGAGGGATCTATCCAGAATTAATCCGGTTGTCTATTGGAATCGAACATATCGATGACATTATTACTGACATCAGTCAGGCATTGCAACAGACGTGAAGACGCTTACTCATTTAATAAAACGACAGTTCGAAAACACTTGTATTAGGAGCCTCTTGCAGAAATAAAATCAATTTATTTTTAGGACAGTTAGGACAGAAAGATGAATATAATACCCGGACAGTTACCGCAAAATTTACCCTTCCCTGAACTACCAGGGTTTATAAGCACAGAAGAAAAGGAAGAATATCGAAATAAGATCAAACAACGGCTAATCAAAGAGAATGCCGTCTTGATTGCCCATTATTACACGGACAACGAGGTACAGTCTCTGGCTGAGGCAACTGGTGGTTTTGTGGGGGATTCACTTGAAATGGCGCGATTCGGAAGAGACCATAAGGCCGACACTGTGGTTGTCGCAGGCGTTAAATTCATGGGGGAAAGCGCCAAAATCCTCACCCCTGACAAGCGGGTGTTAATGCCGACCCTTGAAGCCACCTGCTCCCTTGATATCAGCTGTCCTGAAAAAGAGTTCACGAAATTTTGTAATACCTACCCTGACCGTTCAGTGGTGGTGTATGCAAACACCTCGGCTGCTGTCAAGGCTCGGTCCGACTGGGTGGTTACATCCAGTATTGCTGTCAAGGTGGTCGGTTATCTGGCTGAGGAAGGCAAGAAAATTATCTGGGCACCGGATCACCATTTAGGAAGGTATGTTCAGAGGGAAACCGGCGCGGATATGATCTCCTGGCAGGGTAATTGTGTGGTCCATGATGAATTCAAATACGAAGAACTCATGGGTTTGAAAAAGGCAAACCCGGATGTTGTGATCCTTGTCCATCCAGAATCTCCGGAACCGGTAATAGATCTGGCTGATTTTGTGGGGTCCACCTCCCAGATCATCAATGCCTGCCGGACTTCAAATAAGAAACGGTTCATCGTGGCGACGGATAAAGGGATTTTTTTTAAAATGCAGCAGGCCGTTCCTGACAAGGAATTGATCATTGCTCCCACCTCCAGTGAAAGCGCCATCTGTCGAAGCTGCGCAAGATGCCCATGGATGCAGCTCAATGACCTTAAAAGACTATCAGAGGTGTTTGATACCCCTGGCAATGAAGTTTTCGTGGATCCGGATACTATTAAAAAGGCTTTGATTCCTTTGAATAAAATGTTTCAGTTCATGAAATCCTGAACCCACAGTGAGTAGTCTTATACATTAGATATATCCTGAACCCCCACCATTCTGGCCGGCCCCCACCCATATGCAGCCTATGCTGCATTTCTGGCAAACGCCCTTCGGCCCAACACAAAATTTTTGTCTGTTGTCGGCTCTTATGGATGGGGCGGCAAGACCGTGGATGTCCTTGCGGGAATGATTCCCAATCTCAAGGTAGAGGTCATAGATCCCGTCCTTTGTAAAGGTGTCCCAACCCGGGATGTGTTCAGCCAATTGGATGATTTGGCTGCCGCCATAGCACAGAAACACAAAGAACAAGGGTATACATAGTTTGAGGGAGTGGCAAGGAAGGGGGGTTAACAGCAAATTCAACTGATGGTATAGGTGTTCCTGCCTGAATTCTTGGCAAGGTACAGGGCTTTGTCCGAAGATTCAATGAGCTGGGTGGGGTTAATGTCTGGATCGGGCACCATGGTGCTCAGGCCGAAACTGACCGTGATATGGTCGGCAGTAGGGGAGGCAACATGGGGGATCTTAAGGTTTTCGATGTTTTCCAGCATCCGTTCGATAATCATCACCCCACCGGCTTCATCGGTTTCCGGCAGGATGGCGGCAAACTCTTCCCCTCCGTATCTAGCAATGGTGTCCACCTCCCGGAGAATGCTTTCCCCAAGGGCCTTGGCCACGCGTTTGAGGCAGTCATCTCCAACCACATGGCCGTAAGCATCGTTGAATGCCTTAAAATGATCAATGTCCGCAAGGATCAAGGACAAGGGTTTTTGGTTCCGGATTCCCCGTTGCCATTCCCGGGCCATTGTTTCATCAAAGAATCGTCTGTTGGGGATGTCGGTGAGGCCATCCAAAGAAGAAAGCTGGCGCAATTTTTCATTGGAGGCTTCAAGTTTGTACTGAAGGGTTTCCAATTCCAATACTTTTGCATCCAGTTCCTTGGTTTTTTCTTCCAAAAGCCTTCGTTGGCGGTAAAGTTCCAGAAAAATTTTTACCTTGCTTTGCAACACACCGGGTTCCAGGGGTTTGAATAGATAATCCACCGCCCCTGATCCATATCCCAGAAAGATCTGGGAGCTTTCTTTGGTGGCGGCGGTGACAAATATAATGGGAATATTTTTGGTTTTTTTGTTTCCCCTGAGCAGGGAAGCCGTCTCATATCCATCCATGATCGGCATCTGGACGTCCAGAAGAATCAGAGCAAATTCGTGGTCCAGGGTTCGTTCAAGGGCTTCATGCCCCGAGTTGGCCCTGACAATATGTAATGTCGGAGACTCCAGTACCTGCTCGAGGGCCAGAAGGTTTTCCGGACGGTCATCAACAATCAGAATCGATATTGCTCTCATTTAAGTTTCCTTCACCATTATCAAGTTGATATACGGTGCAATCTCATTCAAATCAAGTATTTTATCGATTTTTGCCTGATTTATGGCAGATAAAGGCATGATATCCACCTCGGATGATTCCGGAGATTGGGCTATGGCAAGGCCTTTGAGTTGTTTGATCCGAAGGATACCATTTGTTCCGTCACAATTGGATCCCGTGAGAATGATGCCGATTAGTTTGTCCATATAGGCATCGGCTGCTGTTTCAAATAATACATCAATGGCGGGCCTTGAATATTGCACCGGTTCTGCCGTGGACAGGGCAATGGTTTTATCCTGTTCCACCATCAGGTGATAATTTGCCGGGGCAAAATAGATGGTGCCGTTTACAAGTGTTTCCTTGTCTTCGGCCTCTTTAACCGAAAGGGAACAAATTCGATTAAAATGGGTCGCCAGGAAATCATCGGAATCCGGGCTTATATGCTGAACTATGAGGACTGGCAGGCCAATCTTGTCCGAAAGATGGGGCAGTATGGCAGTGAGGGCGGCAAGGCCTCCTGCGGAGACGCCCATGACAATGGCCTCATATTTGGTGTGTGTGGGTGTTTTGCTCATGGAAGCCGTTTCTTTCGGTAGATTTTTTCCCGATGGGCAATGGGTTCAAATTGATCTTCCACGTCCGTGAATTTGAGATTCTCCTTGGACCCCAGACACAAATAACCACCGGGGCAGAGGCTGTCATAAAATAATTTTAACACCCGGTTTTGCAGATCTCGGTTAAAATAAATCAGCACGTTTCTGCAGAAGATCAGATTCATTTCTCCGAACACTCCGTCGGTGACCAGGTTGTGGGGTGAAAATAAAACTTTTTTCTTCAGGGACTGCCGGAGAATGACATTGTCATAATCGGCGGCATAATAATCGGAGAAATCCTTTTTCCCCCCGGATTTCTGATAATTGCCGGTATAGGTCTTCATCACCTCAAGGGGATAAATGCCCATCTTGGCTTTTTCAAGGATGAGTTCGTTAAAATCCGTGGCATAGAGTTGTGACCGATCCTTCATGCCCTCCTCTTCCAGGAGGATGGACATGGAATAAACTTCCTGACCGGCGGAGCAACCCGCATGCCATACCTTGATAAAGGAATAGGTTTTTAACCGGGGAATCAGATCCTGGCGTATTTTTTTATAAACCCCGGGGTCCCTGAACATTTCCGTAACATTGATGGACAAATCCAGCAGCAGGGTATTAAAATATTCCTCATCATGGATCACCTTGTGCATCATTTCGGCATAATTGTTCAGATGGCTTATGTTTAGCCGGTGCCTCAGCCGTCTTTTGGTGTGGGCTTTTGCATAGTCTTTGAAATTATACCCATATTTCTGGTGGATCGCTTCCAGCAGCATCTGGATTTCCAGGGCTTCATTTTGGAGGCTTTCATTTTGGAGGCTTTCTTTTTTGGAATTTAAGTTCATGCGTATAACCATACCCTGAGCATGGAGATAAGTTTGTCTGGATCCACGGGTTTGGCAAGGTAGTCATTGGCCCCGGCTTCAATACATTTATTACGGTCCCCTCTCATGGCCTTGGCTGTGAGCGCGATGATGGGTAACTTTTTTTTGGTTTTTCGTATCTCATGAATGGCTTCATAACCGTCCATCTTGGGCATCATGATATCCATTAGAATAATATCAATCTCTTTATGCTCCTTTGTCTTTTTAACCCCTTCAACCCCGTCCCGTGCAACGATGATCGTCATGTTTTTTTCTTCGAGCACAGAGGAGAGAGCAAACACATTTCTCATGTCGTCGTCAACGAGAAGGACGGTTTTTTCGCTCAACACGGCCCCCTTGTCATGGACCATCTTTAGAATTTTTTGTTTTTCCCGGGGCAGGTCGGCTTCCACCCGGTGGAGGAAAAGGGCCGACTCTTCCAACAGGCGTTCCGGTGATTTGACCCCTTTGATGATAATACTTTCCGTGTATTTCCTCAGTTTTTTGTCTTCATCCAGGGTCAGGTCGCGGCCCGTATAAACAATGACAGGGATTTTGGAACAGGTCTTGTGGTCACGGATTTTTTCCAAAAGTTCAAATCCGGACATATCTTCCAGGCCAAGATCCAGTATCATGCAGTCATAGTGATCGCAGGTAAGCGCTTCATAGGCCTGGACACCTGTGGAGACCATGATGGTTTCCACATCCCCGTTGCCGATTAATTCCTTGATACTCTGGCGCTGGAGGGAATCATCCTCCACCACCAGCAGTTTTCTCACCGGGTGGGCGATAATATTTTCAATTTTGGAAAAGGTTTCTTCCACCTTTTCCAGGGTAATAGGTTTGGTTAAAAACCCCAAAGCCCCCATGCGCATGGCATCCAGAGAAATATCGGCCGCAGACATGAAATGGACGGGAATATGGCGCAGGCTAGTGTCGCTTTTAAGCCGTTCCAGAACGGTCCACCCGTCAATGCCCGGTAGCCCGATATCTAGTATGATGGCGCTGGGTTTATGGTAATCGGCAAAATGGAGTCCGGTTTCGCCATCATGGGCAATAATGCATTTAAATCCCCGTTCCCGGGCAAAGTCCCGCATGATTTTGGCGGAGATGGGGTCATCCTCGATGATTAAAAGACTTTTGTCTCCTGGGGACAAAATTTTTCTGTCATCCCGGACAGAGGTTTTATGGTCCAGGGGATCCGATCCTGAAACCTGATCTGGGTCGGTAAGTTTTTTGTGGGGACGGGCTTTGTTTTCGGTCGGATTCTTTTGAGCCGGGGTGCCTTCAGGGCAATTGCCAGGGGAGACGGATGTTTTTGCCGAGGCGTGTGAATGGTATTCCGGTATTACAATAGTAAAGGTGCTGCCTTTGTCCTTTTCACTTTCCAGATGGATAAATCCCCCCAGCAATTTGGCCAATTCCCTTGAAATGGAAAGCCCTAGGCCGGTACCCCCATATTTTCTGGAGGTGCTGCCGTCGGCCTGTTGAAAGGCTTCAAAAATGACCGCCTGCTGTTCCTTGGGAATTCCGATGCCCTCATCCTTAACGGATAGGGCAACCGATGTTTCCGGGGATAAGGTGCTGCCTTTCAGAATCTTTTCTGAGGGTCTTGTTATGGTAAGACTCACTTCGCCCTGTTTGGTAAATTTAAAGGCGTTGGTCAGAAGATTGCGTAATATCTGCTGGAGCCGCAAGGGGTCTGTGTAAATGGTCTTGATCATGCCGGGCGTTGCCTGGATGCTAAAACCAATTCCCTTTTCCCGGGCAAGGTCCGTGAACATCCGGTTCAGATCATTCTCTATTTGGACAATTTCCACATTTTCCGGTACCAGTTCTATCTTTCCGGCCTCCACCTTTGACAGGTCTAAAATTTCATTGATCAGGGTGAGCAGGTCTTCTCCGCTAGAATGGATGGCAGATGCAGATTCTATCTGTTTTTCGGTCAGGTTCTGTTTTTTATTGGCCGCCAAAAGCTGGGACAGGATCAATATACTGTTCAAAGGGGTTCGAAGTTCATGGGACATGTTTGCCAGAAATTCAGATTTATACTTGCTGGCGATTTCAAGCTCCTGTGCCTTGTTCTGGATATCTTCCTGGGCATCCACAAGCGAGACATTCTTTTTTTCGATGGAAGATTTCTGTTCTTCCAGGTTCCGGGTCTGTTCTTCCAGTTCTTCATTGGTGACCCGAAGTTCTTCCTGCTGTGCCTGGAGTTCTGTCTCAGATTCTTTGAGTGCCCGGGCCTGCTCTTCCAATTCCTCATTGGTGACCCGAAGTTCTTCTTGTTGTGACTTAAGTTCCACTTCGGATAATTTTAAGGTTTGGGTCTGTTCTTCCAGGATATCGTTTTTGGCCAGCAACTCCTGTTGGTGTTCCTGGGCTTCGTCCAACAGGCGTTTAATGGTTCTCCGGGATTTTGCCGTGTTCATTAAAACGGCGGCGTTCTTGATGTTTTGTTCAATGAATTGTTTCTCAAGATCGGTGAACCGGGTGAGAGATCCCAGTAAAAGCACCCCGATCAGTTCCTTCTCAAATGCCAGGGGGACAATAATATAGGAGGCGGCCGGTTTCTGGCCGACCCCGTAATGAATCTTTGGAGCATCCTCCACCACATCGTTGAAGATAATGGTTTTTAGTTCCAGGGCTGCCTGGCCCACCATGCCCTCCCCCATTTTAATGGTGTTGAAATTACCCTTCCTGTCTGAAAAGGCATGACTGGCATAGAGTTTTAACTGGCCGTTATCAAGACGATACAAGGCGCCCAGGCTTGCACCCAAATGCTGGGTGAGAAAGGAAACAAATCGTCGTCCCAATTGTCGTTCATTTAGTTCTCCCCTCAGGGCATCGTCCAGGCCTTCTTTCCCTTTTTTAAGCCAGTCTTGATCGTGGAGGGTTTTGGCCATGTGGTTCAATGCCCAGGCAAGCTTGCCTAGTTCATCCCGCTGGTTCAGGGTCAGTGTTCTGGTAAAATCTCCCTTGGCAACGGCCTGGGCAAATTTTACATCCTCGATAATGGGCCGGGAGATGTTTCGGGATAGAAAAAAGACGCCGATTCCGATGAGGGTAATCAATATTGCGGAAATACCTAAGGTATTAATAAGGATTTTCCGGACTGGCGCTTCCACCTCATACTGGTCCACCTTTGAAATTAAAAACCAGTTCATCCCCGCTATTTCCAACTTATCATATGCGACCAGCACCGGTTTTCCCGCACTGTCAATGTAAATGTCCCTGCCGCCTTCACGGCCTTTTTTTACGGCATCTTGCCAATAATCAAGGCTCTTTTCCAGGCTGAACCCAATCACATACTTGCCGTTTCCCATGGTTTGAAGATCGCTTCTTAGCTCAAACCGTTCTTTGGAAGGTTCCCAGCTAAGCAGATAGGACTCTCCTGTTTTGCCCATGCCTTTTCGGGATTCTATGATGCGGCTGATAAAGTCCGGGGTTAACTGGATGATAACGGCGGCGACCAGCTTACCATTTTGGTCTTTGACTGGCTGCCCGAAAAAGGCGGTTTCCATTCCCTTGGCCGGTTGATAGGGTTCAAAATCGATGATCACCCCCTCCCCGGTCTCCTTAATTTTTTCCCAGGCAAGGGCAAGGCTGCTCCCGGCATAGCTGCCCTGGGTAAGACTGTGTCCTGTGGTTTGGAAGTTTTCATTGGAAAACAGAATCATGCCGCTGGAAGCTTCAATGATTTTGAGATCCTGGCAGCCATAGGAGGCGACAAACCGTTTCAGGGTATCGGCATAGGTTCTTTCAAGCTTGCGATAGTTTTTTGTTTCAAAAATATGGGTACGGGCCCGCATGGCCTGGTATTCAATGAGTTTTTGACTGAATTCAAGAACTTGATCGCTTCCGGCAAGCATCTTAAGTTCGATGGACCTTTGGCTGAAAACCGATTCCACCTGGCCGATCCGGATGGTCTGAACCGTTGTCAGTTGATTAAAAGATTGTTCCATCAAGGCATTGGTGGCCAGTTGACTGCCGTAATATCCGGCAATTAAGAGGGGTAAAATTCCGGTCAGAACAAATAAGATAACCAGTTTGGGTCTTATTTTCAGGTCAGCCAGCATAGAAACCATGGGTCATCCTCATTATTTGTGCATGGGGGAGGGGCATGACAATAGCCCAGCTCCAGATGTTGTTCCATTTATTGGGTAGAAAATCTTGCCGGGAACGATAGCATGAAACAATAAAAAAAGACACATCAATTGAAGAGGCAATTTTCCATAAAGTC
>JAFLJU010000464.1 GCA_022712835.1 Desulfobacteraceae bacterium | reverse complement strand
TGTCCCTATTCTGTCCGGTTTATAAATCCTGCCACCCATGTGGTTGAAAAATGTACCTGGTGTTACCATCGGATTAGAAAGGGGTTGCTGCCGGCCTGTGTGGATGTCTGCCCCACCGGCGCCCGGAAATTTGGTAGCCTTAAGGATGAAAATTCTGAAGTTTATAAAATCCTCAAAGGGCCCGGGGTGTTGACGGTCCTGAAACGAGAAATGGGTACCTGGCCCGCATTGTACTACAAAGGCGCCAGAAGGGAGGTGGTCTGATGACGGCACTTGCTTCCACGGGAGTTGTTTCTGATTCCATAGGTTCTGCTACCATGCTGATTTCCAATTATGTATTTCCCAATGATCTCCATGTTCACTGGAGCTTGATGATCGTGTTGTATCCCTATATCACAGGGCTTGTGGACGGTGCCTTCATCATTGCGGCTCTATATTACCTTTTTGATGTGAAAAGCTTGAAACCTGTGGCACGGTTTTCGTTGTTGTTTGCCCTGGCTTTTTTATGTTGCGCCACCCTTCCCCTGCTGCTCCATCTGGGACGGCCCGAGCGAAATTTAAATATGCTGCTTACCCCCAGTCCCAGTTCGGCCATGGCAGGATTCGGGTATATCTATGCTGTGTCCATGGGGGTTTTGGTCGCGATTCTCCTCTTTGTTTACCGGCCGGTGCTGGTGGAACTTCGGGCTTCCTCCAAGGGATGGCTTCAGATCTTTTACCGGATCATTACCTTTGACAGCATCGATCTGTCCGAGGATGCCCTTAAACTGGATGGTAAAATTATCCGATTCCTGGTGGCCATCGGTATTCCCATTGCGGCAGTCCTCCACGGATATGTGGGGTTTATTTTCGGCGGGGTCAAGGCCAATCCCACCTGGTCCACGCCGTTGATGCCGGTGATTTTTCTTTTCTCAGCCTGTGTTTCCGGAATATCAGCCATCATCCTGGCCTATATACTGATTCGAAAAGTAAAATCACGGCCCATTGATAACGGGTGCATCGCCACCATGATCAAAACCCTGACCGGCTTTTTTATTTTGGCCTTTTCTTTTGAAATGCTGGAGGTTTTTTCCCATTCTTACTTAAAAACGGGATACCATCACATGGTGGAGGGACTATTAAACGGGCCATTGGCAAGTTCATTTTGGTTCTGGCAGGTCAAGATCGGCTCGGTTCTTCCGCTGTTGATTCTGGGCATTATGGGAATCATAAAACTTAGGCCCTATCTCTACAATTTCCTGGCGGCAGGGGTCTCGGGCATCTTGCTGGTCCAGGTGCTGATCATGCGCTGGAATGTGGTGATTGGTGGTCAGCTCATGAGCAAGAGCGCAAGGGGGTATACCGAGTTTCATCCCCTGTGGTTTGATAAAGAAGGAATCATTGCCGTGATCATTGTCATGGCCCTTCCCTTTGTGATTTTGTTTGTTCTTGGGAAGATCGTTCCCTTTTGGGCGGAAGACAATGAGGTCTGATTTTTTTAAAGTATAGTGGGATATAAAAAAGACACAAAAGGGGAGGTGGTTTGTTTTTTTTGTTCAAAGGCAGAAGCCAGATAAAAGTGAGGCCCGTGGGGCTGCATTCTAATTTTAATATTTTGGGGGGGATGTGATCATGACGTTTGTACGGTCATTATTGGTGTTTACACTTTTTTGTATTTTTACGGCAGGGACGGCGCTGGCATTGACCGACCTGTCCTTTGACGTCAAAAATCCAAAAAATCAGGAAATGAACAAAAAATGTATCACCTGTCATTTAAAGGAAAATAAATCTTTGGTGATGCAATGGGAAAATTCTGCCCATGCAGCAGCCAAGGAAGGTCAGGTGGGATGTTACACCTGTCATGCCGCAAATAAGGGTGATGAAATGGGTTACAGCCACGAAGGTGCCTTTATTAAGGCGATTCTTTCTCCCAATGACTGTTCCAAATGCCATGAACCAGAGGCAAAGGAAATGGCCATTTCCCACCATGCAACCGCCGGTGAAATCATGGCATCCCTGGACAATATGCTGGCTGAAGTGGTGGGCGGCATGCCCGATAACAAAGGGAATATGGCCAGTGGTTGCTGGCAGTGCCACGGGTCTGTGGTTACCCTGAAAAAGGACAAGGAGGGCAAACCTCTGCGGTCTAAAACCGATGCTCCTCAAATGGATTACAACACCTGGCCCAATTCCGGGATCGGTCGTATTAATCCCGATGGCAGCAAGGGAGTTTGTAATGCCTGCCATTCCAAGCATGATTTTAGCGCATCCCGGGCAAGGCAACCGGAAAATTGCGGTAAATGCCATCTGGGTCCGGACCATCCCCAAAAAGAAATCTATGAAGAATCCAAACACGGGATTGCTTTTTTTACGGCTGAAAAAGGCAATACCCCCAACGGCATGAATATTTACAAGGATGGGTCCTGGGTTTTGGGCGATGATTACCATACCGCCCCCACCTGTTCTACTTGCCACATGGGCGCCTTTGTCAAGCTCAACGGTGCTGTGGCTAAAAACAGCCATAACGTTGGTGACAGGCTTTCTTGGAACCTGAGAGCCCCGGTTTCTTCCAAATTGAACCGGGTCACTTTTACCGACGGAACGGTGACCGATGTCACCGGTGATATGCCGCCCCGGGCGGGCCAGAAAGCCATGAAAAAATCCTATGTCCGTAAAGGGGATAAACTTAAAAAAGTAGTAGAAGAAAAGACAATTGCCAGTGTTGTTTCCTGGAAACAGAGACGGGAATCCATGCAGGAAGTCTGTAAATCCTGCCATGGCATCAACCATGTTAAAGATTTTTATGCCCAGTTGGATGACCTGGTGAATCTCTACAATGATAAGTTTGGGAAACCAGGCCTTGAAATCGTCAAAATGCTGAAAAAAGATAAGATCTGGAAAAACAGTGGATTTCAGCACAAGATCGGGTACACCTGGTTTGAAATCTGGCACCACGAGGGGAGACGAACCCGGATGGCAGCAGCGATGTTTGCACCGGATTATACCCATTGGCACGGTTTGTATGAGGTTTCGAGAAACTTTTACCAGGAATTTTTACCCGAGGTCCAGGAACTTGCAGACCATGCTGGTATGGGTCAAAAGTATAAAACCCACATTGCCGCTCTTCTGGCAAAACCCGAGCATCTCTGGATAAAAACCGGGGGGTCTGCTGAGACCATGAAGCTCATTGAAGAAGAAAATAAGATGCGGTATAACCAATAAATTCTGAGTTGATTTATTGGTAAACCAATAATAAAGAATGATCCCAGGCAGGAAGAACGGTTTTCCTGCCTGGCCTATTTAAGCAAAGGATGTTATGGGTAAAAAATTGATGATTGGCTGTATATCTGTGTTTCTATGTCTGTTTTTATTGACAGGTTCATCGGTTGCAGGAGGACTGGAATCTTTATTTCTTCAGGTCGAAAATTTGAAAATTGAAAGGCAGGGGTATCTGCTGGGGGCCCAATTGACCGTGGCCCAGGAGGAGATTGCGGTCAAAAACCCAATGGCTGCAGCCTCCAAAAAGGTGTTTAAATTCAAGGACAGAAACCTGAACATTGTGGCAGACAGGGTAAGTCGACGGGTGCTGGTCATCTTTGAGCAGTTCGAAAAGCTATCCCAACCCAAGGTTCAAGAGATCGTCGGGGAGTTGTTCATGGCCTATGAAGAGCCCACCATTTCAGCCCATGACAAGGTGGTTTACTGGGCCTGGGGCAAAAACGCCAAGTTTACAACTGCCCAGTTTGATATGGCCAA
>JAFLJU010000264.1 GCA_022712835.1 Desulfobacteraceae bacterium | reverse complement strand
GCGTTGGTCTTCAAGGATACGCTCTTGGTTCAGCTTCATACATGAACGCTGTAAACTACGCAAAGCAAAGAGTTCAGGGTGTTAACCTGATGGATACGTTCAACGAAAATCCTCAGCCTGTAACTATCATAAACCACCCAGATGTACGTCGTCAGCTTCTTTTCATGAAAGCATATGTTGATGGTATGAGATCTTTCATATACTACTCATCAAGACTTTTCGACCTTGAGCACCTGGCTGAAACTGAAGAAGCTAAAAATAAGTACAAAGGACTTCTTGAGATCCTTATTCCAATCCTTAAATCTTATTGTACAGATAAAGGTCATGAAGTATGTACACAGGGTATTCAGGTTTTTGGTGGATACGGATTCATCAAAGAATATCCCCAGGAACAACTACTTCGCGATTGTAAGATCACATCTATCTACGAAGGAACAAACGGTGTTCAGGCAATGGACCTTCTGGGTAGAAAGCTGGGAATAAAAAAAGGTAAGCCTTTCATGGACTTACTTGGTGAAATGAATGCTGCTATTGCTGATGCAAAAGCAACTGAAGGGCTGAATGAAATGGCTGAAACAGTTGAAAAAGCGGTTAACAAGCTTGGTGACGTTGCAATGCATATGGGTTTGACTGCAATGAGCGAAAAAATAATGGATGCTTTTGGTTCTGCAACACCATTTCTCGAAGTTTGTGGTGATGTTGTTATGGCATGGATGCACCTATGGAGAGCAACTGTTGCAACAAAAGCGATGGCTGGAAAAGCTAAGAAGAAAGATATGGCTTTCTACCAGGGACAGGTTGTTACAGCTAAGTACTACATGGAACAACTTCTTCCAACTGCAATGGGTAAAATGAATTCAGTTAAGAACACTTCAACTGCAATCATGGAAATGCCTCTTGAAGCATTTATCGGATAGAACGTTTACATTCTTCATATCGCAGTATACCAATGCTTGCTCCACCTTTCCAGTAAATGATTTTCCTTAACATGCCAAAATAGAAGAGCAAAAATTTCTCTATCTTTACGGCAAAAATTTCCGTTTTCTATAAAACCACAACACAATATCAACCCTATAACATACACACATTCAATACATTAGCACATCAACACTCTCTGGAACATTTCTTGCATATATAGATCTCGTATAAATTTGCTTCGTTAAATCCAAAAAAGGGAGAGAATAAAATGAGAATTGATAGTGTTGACACTATCCGGTTTTATTCACATAATGAGATAACTTCAAGGCTGATTAGAGAAAAAGATAGCGATGGAGATGGATCTTTATCTTTCGAAGAATTCAAAATTTCTGAAGAAAAGTTTAACAAAATAGATGTAGATAGCAATGGCACCATCGATCAAGAAGAGTTTAAGAAAAGACATGAAACAATAATGATAAAACAAATAGGTAGTCCAACGGGAGGCATGTTCCAGCTGAATAATAGCTATGACTTCAAAGATAT
Organism: Desulfobacteraceae bacterium; assembly: GCA_022712835.1. The sequence goes on along the minus strand of JAFLJU010000264.1, from coordinate 2,478 downwards.
ACGCGATAGCATAAAAAACTCTGCAGCCAATTATATGGAAAAAGCAGACGAAGATAAAGATGGAACATTGTCAATCGAAGAGTTTGTTAATTTGAAAAATATCTTCAATAAGCTCGATATAAACAATAGCGGCTCCTTCAATCTGGATGGATTTATTGCAGCGTACAGAAAATGTGCGCTCATATCAACTGATTACGAATTCTCCACCGAAGAGCTTCGTGATTTGAAAAATATCTTCAATAAGCTCGACACAAATAAAAGCGGTTCCGTTGATCAGGAAGATTTTTCTATAGCCTATAAAAAACATGGCCTCGAATTATTAGCTGACATACTCCCTTTAGAAAAATTTCGTAGTTTGCAAAATAATTTTCATGAATTCAACATAAATAATGATGATTTTGTTGATCAGGAAGAATTCACCATAGGTTATAAAAAATATGTAACAGGATTAGTAAAAGGGGTGTTACCTGGATTTGATTTAGATAAGGTAGTTGCATATGAATGCGACGCCGATGGAACAATAAATCTCGTAATATAAAGTGATCCTCCCTAAAAAAACTGTAATCAGTTAAGCTGAAATAGGTTTGGAATTTTTTAAAAGCTGCTTAATTTTATGAAACGACTATTACACTCTGATATTTTCCCATTAAGGAAAAAAAAATGTTTATTCAACCTCAAAATTCATTATTGACAGGGGTGTTACGCTCCCAACCTGGACGAACCGGTTCCAGAGTATCCAATGAAAATTCTTTTGATGCTGTTCTTCAGAATACAAACAATGTTTTTGACAAAAATAATAAGGATATAAACCGGGATATTGCTCTTATTAATGAAGTCGGTTTTTATAAGTATCAAATCATAATGAAAACGGTTAATCAAATTGAGAAGGCTTTGGAGAAAGCAAAGGCTGATTTCCCGGCATCTGATTTCCCGGCATATCAAGAAGATCTGGAAGGTATTGAAGACCTTTTCGCCGACAAATTGCCCACGTCGGTTGTTGAGGCTATGGCAAGGCTATATGAGGTGTTGGAAGACGTTCCTGAAGAAATTAGAGAATCATTTAAAGAAAAGGTATTGCAATACCTTGAAGAAGAAAAGAAAAAAGACGAAAAATTGGCTGGAGTTGATTCCAGGCAACCTTTCATTTTAATATAGTGTCAATCAGTGTGTAGAATTGACCTGTCCCTCGCATTAATCAGTATCGGCTGAAATTATTGACAATCCTGATAGAACTTGATTATGATCTCCCCAAAAAAGGGTAACTTTTCATCGGGATAGGACCTCCCATTACTGGGGAGCCCTCCCACACCACCTGGCATACCGATCGGTACCGCGGCGGTTCGGCTGATAAGGCAGATTAATTCCCAGGCAGGTACAACCCACGTTCAAGGAAATATCTATTTGGCAAAGCGATAATCACCCATTTAATCTTGCTCATATGCCACATTCTCTTGCGCGCATTTCCGGACAAGAAGGCATGCTTACGGGATATCCCGAGTTTGAGCAAATTACGGACCTTAGTTCTGGGATTCTTCCATTGCGTCCAGAGGAGACATCTTAACCGTCTGATTATCCAACCATTCAAGGATTTAAAGATACTTCGGGCCTCAGAAAGGCGGTAATAATTCCACCAGCCTCTCGTGTACTGATTCAGTTTATAAATAACTTGTGCCAGACTTTTACCGCAGTTGCGACCAGTCAATTCCCGGACCCGCTCTTTGAAGCGCTTAATCGCCTTCTTGTGAATCCGAACCTTGGGCTGACCACCTCTGCTGTAAAAGGAGAACCCTAAGAACTTGCTCCGCCAGGGATTCCCAACGGAACTTTTCTCTTCATTAACCTTGAGCTTGAGTTTTATGACTATGAAACGTGTAATTCTTTCCATAACCCTTTCAGCAGCTTTCTGGCTTTTGAGATATATGACAAAGTCATCGGCGTACCTGACAAAATGCAGCCCTCTTTTCTCCAACTCTTTATCCAGTTTATCCAGAACTATATTTGAGAGCAAGGGAGAAAGGACTCCTCGAACGTAAAAGGTAACTTGGCATTTCTGTGCCTCCAGCGGGTCCAACTGAGACCGGTGAGTTGAATTTAGTAGACGGTATTGAATGTCTAATCCTGATCGTATCATCGTCAATAAGAATATCTTTCACAAGAAGGCGAAGTTAACAGATAGGAAGATGCTTTTAGTCAAGAAAAGTATAGACAATTATTAAACAATTATTAAACAATTATTAAAGAGTTGAAATATGTATCCAACCGGGCACTGGCACAACATATTGTGCCAGTGCCCGGTTGGGTCAAAGCATTCCTAAAATAAAACATAAGCATTAAGTTGGGGGGATGATAATAGTCTGGATTTTCTTTAAAGATCAAAAATTATCAAATTTTTGATGATTTTGGGCATAATTCACCAGTAATTCCACAATTCAATTTCAAAAAAAATCAGCTCCAATAGTCAAAGGCTGGAACCTGGGA
>JAFLJU010000002.1 GCA_022712835.1 Desulfobacteraceae bacterium | reverse complement strand
GGTACAATTTTTAATCTCCACATAACACCGATTGCCCGCCCCGTTTTCCAAGAGCAGATCCAACCGGGTGTGGTCACTTGTTTTAACTTCCGCTGTCACCCGGGTATATTCTCTAAATTCAGCGATAAGCCCGTTCTCAATTGACGCTTTGACCAGCCGATTGGGCACCAGGGTGTTGACCCCGATCATGGAATCCTTTGACTGAATCAATTCCCAGGTATATTTTAGTTTTCGTTTGGGATTGTCACTTTGGGAAATCCAAACAGGCGACCCCGGCTCTGCACATCCTCGCATGGAACCGGAATTGGCACAATGGGCAATGACCACTTCCCCTGTTTCCAATTTGATATCGGCCAGAAACCGTTTATACCGTTTGACCAGTTTCCCTTGTATCAAGCTCGGCAGTTCATATCCTTTATAAGTCACCCTTTGCCTCCTTGTTGTTTGTGCGGAAATTTGTCCGGAAAATGGTCAAGAGGACAATCGGAAGTGAGAAAATCCTTCAATTCATCCATATCAAGGTTTCGTCGAATCCCGAACCGGGTAAGAGAAAAATCATATTTAACCGGGTCATGGGTTAAAATCTCCCTGAACCCTGCGGTTATTTCAAGAGCACACACCTTATCCGGGCTTTTCCGCCGGGTAAATCCCAGCTGACTGCCAATTTTATACATATGTGTATCAAGGGGGATGATCAATTGACCGGGAGAGACAGAGTCCCACCCCCCGGGGTCCACGTCATCCCTTCGGACCATCCACCTCAAAAACAGGTGGCTTCGCTTGCAGGCACTGGTCTTGTTGGGGTCTGCCAGCAGATGGCCTGTGGGGCCCGCTTGATTGAGTCCCTGGTACAGTTGACATAGCCCTGCCAGAACTGTCTCACTTGATTGTCCCTCACCGGCTGAAAAACAATTTTCAAGGGATCCAAACCCCGTCACCACCCCCTTGATTCCCTTGAGCAGGTTGGACAAATGAACATCGGTTGCAAACCGATATTTAAACCCTGTGAACAGGGTATCAATATGCCCATCACGGGTATTGTTCAAAAACTGGAAAGGAGACGGCCCCAATTTTTCCAACACCTGCCCCACGGTTTTCATGATCATCTCAACCCGGCCATAGGCAAGGCAGGCGGCGATTAGCCCGGCAATTTCCCTGTCCCGGACTTCCGGGTAATCATATAAAAACAGCAGGGGGTCCGGGTCCACATATTTACGCTGATTATATTGTTGATAAATCGCATCTAATTTTTTTTGAATCGTTAACAATAAACTATTCCTCTAGGCACAGATATCTTGGGTTAAGTGTTACACGAGGGCCACAGGCCCCGATACTTACCAGATACTTACCAGATAAGTAGATAAGCAATACCGGGACCAATGGATCAAATGCAAACCCAGATATGTAAAAGAATCAAAAAGACACCAGGCAATTTAAGCTCATGGAAAGAGGTCGCTCTTATTTGCTTGAAATCCATGTTCGCTTGCAATAAACTATTCTCGATCAAACGGCTTAACACAAAAAATGAATTTTAGGATATATCCATGGAAAATCAATTAAATCTTCCATCAGAAGCTGATATCAAAAGCATTCTTACACTGAATGACAAAAAGCTGCCAAGCTTTCCCCAGGTAGCGGTAAAATTGCTCGAGGCATCCAAAAATGGAACCGCCTCTTTGGGCGACCTGTCAAAAATCCTGGAGACAGATCCCGGCATCTCCGCAAGGGTTCTGGAGATTGTCAACTCCGCCTTTTATGGAATTGGCCGACAGGTAACAAAGCTGTCGGATGCGGTGACGCTTTTAGGTCTTGATGAAATAAAAAAAATAGCCCTTGAAATGACGGTATTTGAAAAAATGTTCAAGTCCGGACGGGCCAGCCGATTTGACAGACTCCTGTTCTGGCGCCATAGCCTTTCGGTTGCTGTATTAAGCCTGGAAATTGCCAAAAAAACCGGATATCCGGATCCAGAAGAAGCCTATATTGCTGGACTTTTACATGATGTTGGTAAAATCTTTCTCGATATCCACGGGAAAAAAGACTATGGCGAGTTTATCCAGGAATTGTCAACCTCTTCCGAGCTGATTATTGAAAAAGAACGGAGCAGCCTGGGTCTGGGCCATGATGATATTGGTGCATTTTTTTGTTCCCTTTGGAAACTGCCGGAAAAACTGGTTCTGGCGGTAAAGTATCATCACCAGTCCTTTGAACACCTGGGCCTTACACAACAGGACAAACAACTGATTTCCATTGTCTCGCTTTCAAACTTTCTCTGCTGGACCCAGGGTATTGGGTCTTTTGATTTTATCCGTCCCCCCATCCTTCCCCCGGAGGTTGAAACCACCATAGATCTGGAAAAAATTGATATCGTCAGCTGCATTCTTAATATGAATAAGGAAATAGAAAAGATTTCAGAATTTTATCAATTTGTCTTCCCGTCTGCCAGCCAGCTCAAGGAAAACATGCTCTGGGCAAACCTCAAGCTTTCCAAAGCAAACACACGGTATTATTATCAGAAAGACCCTTTTAATCAGATCCAGAAAACAACATCAACATTGGATACCCTGGAGATCGGCAAACCCCTTGCCAAGGCAAAAACCATAAAGGAAGTTCTTGATATCGTTATGTACCAGGTGGGTAAAATTTTTCAACCCCTTCACTGGTCCATACTCCTAAAGGACCCAAAAACCGAAGAAATGGTGTTTTCCCTTGTGGTGGGTGCCAACAAAGAAAAACTCCAGGGAGCAAAACTTCCCAAAGGGGAAGGAATTGCAGGTCATATCATGAAAACCTGCGAATCTTTGATTATTAAAGATGTAGAAAAGGATAATCGTTTCAGTATCCGGGTGGACAAATACACCAAATTCAAAACCCAATCCATCATCGGCACCCCCCTTAAAACCGGTGACAAATGCTTTGGGGTTATCGAACTGATCAACCGGATCGATGAAGCTCCTTTTGGTGCAGATGACCTGGAATTGTTGTCTTCCATTGCTGAATATGCGGCCATTGCCATTGAAAGATCCTATTATAACCAGGCCCTGACAAACATCGCCACAAAGGATTCATTGACCGGCCTTAAAAACCGGTGGAGTTTTGAACATGCCCTCAGCAATAAAAAAACACTCTTAAAACAAAATGGCAGCATCTTCACCATGATGATTATCACGACCCACAGCATCCAGAAAATGGATGAAACCCACAACCATCCCACCAAAGATGAACTCCTCAAAGAGATAACCCGGGTTCTGATGAAAACCAAACGGATCAAGGATTCGCTTTTCCGATATGGAGAGGATACATTTATCATGCTGCTACCCTTTGTCTATGACGATGATGCCGAAATAGCAAAGCACAGGTTTCAAAAAGAATTGTCCAAAACAATGTCAGAAAAGGTTCAGATCCCTGTAAAAATCGACATATCACCCCATACCGTCAGTGCAACGGATCCCGGGCTGTTAAAAACAAAAGTGCCCAATTTTCTGTCCAAATCAAAGGAAACCAAGGATGAGGATGCTGTTGGCAGGATGGAAGACAATATCCAGCCCCTCTTTGAACAGGAAAATAAAAAAAATGCTGCTGCTAAGGAGGAAGACAAGTCCGTTTTTTTTGGCAAGTCTGTCTCATTAAAAGGAAAGTTTTCCCACCTGAAAACAGGAGAATCCGGCCATATCGAGGTGGAAATGGTCTCTTTAGAGTCCATCGGTTTCAGGGTTGCAAAATCACATCGCATCCGGATTAATGATTTTATAGATATTCAATTTTTTCTTGATGATATAAATACCTCTTTGGTAAAGCGACGCAGCGTGATCAAGGGAATAAAAGGCAATTATATCAAAGCCGATTTCTACAATCCCCCACCCTTTGCCAAGAACCTGGGATTTTATGTGCTGAGCTGAAAACGTAAGATTGCCCATGAATTTTACTGATATTAATAACCAAAAAAATTAAGAGATAAAGAACATATGTTTGAACAGACGTTTAAAAACATTGATGATACCCTTAGGAAAGATGCTGGGTGCGGTAGTGAGTTAGATTATGTAGAGCAAACCTCCTGGGTGTTGTTTTTGAAATATCTGGACGATTTAGAAAAAGACAAAGCCACCGCAGCGGAACTTACCGGAAAAACCTACACCCATATTATTTCTCCCGAATTTCAATGGACAAAATGGGCCGCTCCTAAATTAGAAAATGGCAAAATTGACCACAACGCTCTAACGGGCGATGACCTTGTGGACTTTGTAAATGGTAAACTGTTTCCCTATCTGAAAAAAATCAAAACCGATGCAAAACATGCAAACACCATTGAATACAAAATTGGTGAGATATTCACAGAACTGAAAAACAGAGTTCAAAGCGGTTATAACCTGCGTGAAGTGGTAAACAATATTGATGAACTTCGATTCAGGACTCATAAGGAAAAGCACGAGATGAGTCATCTGTATGAAGCCAAGATTAAGAATATGGGGAATGCCGGGCGTAATGGTGGCGAATATTACACCCCACGACCCTTGATTAAAACCATTGTTAAAGTAGTCTCTCCCAAAATTGGTCATAAGATTTATGATGGTGCGGTTGGTTCTGCGGGTTTCTTGTGTGAAGCATTTGAATATTTAAAACAAAGCAAAAAATTATCGACCGCTGATACCCAAGCGTTACAGAAAAACACTTTCTACGGTAAAGAGAAAAAATCACTGGCATACATTATTGGCATTATGAATATGATATTGCACGGGGTTGAAGCCCCCAACATTATCCATACCAATACCCTGGCCGAAAACCTTGCCGACATACAGGAAAAAGACCGCTACGATGTTATTTTAGCAAATCCCCCTTTTGGTGGAAAAGAAAGAGCCGAAGTACAACAGAATTTTCCCATAAAAACAACAGCAACAGAGAATTTGTTTTTACAACACTTTATCAAAATACTCAAAGCCGGTGGGAAAGCAGGTGTTGTCATTAAAAACACCTTTTTAAGCAACACCGATAATGCCTCTGTTTCTTTGCGCAAAGAGTTACTGAGCAGTTGCAACCTGCATACGGTTTTGGATTTACCGGGCGGAACATTCACAGGCGCTGGCGTAAAAACAGTGGTTCTCTTTTTTGAAAAAGGAAGCGCCACCCAGAAAACATGGTTTTACCAGCTGAATCCGGGGAGGAATTTAGGTAAAACAAACCCTTTAAACGAAACGGATTTAGCCGAATTTGTAAACTTGCAAAAAACAAAAACCGAGAGCGAAAACTCCTGGACGGTAAATATAAAAAACATTGACCAGACTACTTTTGACCTTTCTGCTAAAAACCCAAATACGCCTGAAGCCGCGCCTTTACGAAAGCCAGAAGAAATTTTGAAAGCGATGAAATCACTTGATAAAGAGAGTGCTGTTATTTTAAAGTCGATTTTGGAGATGATATGAAGAAGGGCGAGGTACTACGCCGACCGAAGGGCTGGGAAGAGAAGACGTTGGGGGAAATTGCATTTGTAAAAAGTGGTGGAACTCCCTCAAGAGCAAAAAAGGAATATTGGGAAGGTGATATTGCTTGGTATTCATCTGGAGAATTAAATGATTTCTATACAAAAGACCCCATAAGACATATCAATGAATTAGCAGTAAATAATTCAAATGCAAAATTATTTCCAAAAGGTTCTTTGCTGATTGGAATGTATGATACTGCAGCTTTAAAAATGTCAATAATTGACAGAGAAGCTACCTTCAACCAAGCAATAGCAGGTGTCAAACCAAATGGAAAAATTGATTTAACATTTGTTTTACATTCAATCAATTCAATAAAAACAGAATTGCTACATTTAAGAAGAGGGGTGCGTCAGAAAAATTTAAATCTTGGAATCATAAAAAAAATTCCAATACCATTCCCTCCACTCTACGAACAAAAACGCATAGTAGCCATTTTAGACAAAGCCTTTGCCGCCATAACCAAAGCAAAAGCCAATGCCGAACGAAATCTTAAAAACACCAAAGAACTTTTTGAGAGTTATTTGCAAGGGGTGTTTGAGAAGAAAGGTGCGGGTTGGGAAGAATTTAAACTGAAAGAAATTTGTACTAAAATCACAGATGGAGTTCATAAAAAACCTAATTATTTAGATGAAGGAATTCCATTTATTAAAATTAAAAACTTGACTTGTGATAGTAGAATTTCTTTTGATAATGTTAGTTATATTTCTATAGATGATCATGAAGAATTTTGCAAAAGAACTAAACCAGAGAAAGGAGATCTTTTAATTACAAAAGATGGAACTATTGGAATCGTCCGGATAATAGAAACAGATATTGAATTTTCTATTTTCGTTTCAGTTGCTTTGATTAAACCCAAAAACAAGAACATTTCACCATATCTAAAATATGTTTTTGAATCTCCTTATATACAAGAACAAATAAAACCAAAAGGAGCAGCCTTAAAGCACCTGTACCTGAAAGATTTACGAGAGTATTTAATTCCTATACCTCCTGAAGTTGAACTACGGTCTATCGTCAAAAAACTCGATGCCCTTTCAACCAAAACAAAAAAACTGGAAGCCATCTACCAGCAAAAAATAGAAGACCTGGAAGAGCTGAAAAAGTCAGTTTTACAAAAAGCGTTTAATGGGGAGTTGTAGTTTATGGAAGACAAAATCAAACAAATGCAAAGAGATATTGCCCTTATAGACGAGTTACTTTCTTCTGATGCTGAAAAAGGAATAGTTGAGTTTAAACATAATAACGAAAGTCCTGACATGATTGGTAAATTATGCTCTGCACTTTCAAACAAAGCTCGAATAGACCAGGATGATTTTGCTTATATCATTTGGGGGATAGAAGATGGAACCCAAAATATTGTTGGTACTATGTTTAATCCTGAGACTAAAACAAAGGGGAACCAGGTTTTTATAATGTGGCTTTCTCAAATGCTAATGCCGCATATTCATTTTAATTTCAGAAAAGTGAATCACCCAAAAGGCAATTTGGTTTTATTGGAAATACCTGCCGCACATACAACTCCTGTTGAGTTCAATAAAACTGCATACATTCGTATTGGTAGTGCAACGCCTCGTTTGTCCGATTATCCTGAACATTATCAAAGTCTGATTAACAACCTGCGCTCTTATATGTGGGAAAAGGCAATTGCTAAATCATTTGCAACAGCCGACGATGTTTTAAACTTACTTGAATATACCGCATATTTTAAATTAACAAAGCAAAATTTGCCCGATAATAAAAAAGGAATACTTGAAAGGCTCGAAGCCGATGCTTTAATAAAAAAAGATGTAGGACGGCACTGGAATATAACTAATCTTGGCGCTATATTATTTGCCGAGAACCTCGATGAATTTGACATATCTTTATCCCGTAAAGGAATTCGTTTTGTTGCCTACGATGGCGACAATAGAGCAGCAATCGTAAAACAAAGGATTGATGGAAAAAAGGGATATGCAAAAGCGTTTGCGGGAGTTGTCTCGTATATCAACGATTTACTTCCGGTAAACGAACATATTGGAAGCACCCGAAGAGAATCACAACTAATATTCCCTGAGATAGCTATTCGTGAAATTACTGCAAATGCATTGATTCATCAGGATATGACGATTAGCGGAGCAGGCCCGCTTATTGAGCTTTTTAATACAAGGCTGGAAATTACAAATCCGGGTAAATCATTAGTGCAAACCGACAGAATGATAGATTTGCCTCCTCGTTCTCGAAACGAAGCATTGGCATCATTAATGAGAAGAATGAAAATGTGCGAAGAACAAGGAACTGGATTAGACAAAGTAATTATTAGCGTAGAGATAAATCAACTTCCTCCTCCAAAATTTCAGGAAATGGAAGATTCAATGCGTGTTGTATTATTTGCACCCCGTTCCTTTGCTAACATGTCCGTTTCAGAACGAACAAGAGCTTGTTATCAGCATTCAATAATGAAATATTTAGATGGCAATAAAATGAAAAATGCAAGTTTATGTAAGCGTTTTGGGATTGACAAAAAAAATGCAGCACAAGCTTCTGTTGTAATTAAAAAAACGCTTGAAGCCAGATTAATAAAAGTTTCAGACCCTGAACATCCGAGAGGTGGTTACGAGCCAATTTGGGCATAAAATTTAAAGTTCTTGATTGAGTTTTGATTGAGAGGTTTATATTAATCAATAATTATTTATAATATACTGATAATTAAAAGAATATGTATTGCATTTTTCTTGATTGCATTTTGATTATTGGAATATAAAGAAGAGGATCAGATAGTAAATCAAGAAAATATGCCCGCTATTTGCCATTTTGGGCATAAATCTTATGTGACGGTTATGTGATAGAAAGGATACTTTAACAGGAAACACCCTGTATTATCAGCAATATCTTATGTGATGAAAGAGGAAATTACCTGAAATAAAAGTTCTTAGAAAGTATGAGGGAGTATTTATGAACGAAGCCGAAACAAGATCAGAATTAATAGAAGACCTGGAAGAATTGAAAAAATCAATACTTCAAAAAGCCTTTAATGGAGAATTAACCGGCAAAGAGATACCAATATTAGAGGAGTAATGATGAATAAACAAGTTAACCAATCCGAAATCGTTCTTTACGCCACAGCCGATGGCAAAGTAAAAATCGATACAATTTTCCAAAACGATACGATCTGGTTAACTCAGAAAAAAATGGCAGAACTTTTTGATGTGAATATTCCGGCGATTTCAAAGCATTTAAGCAATATCTTTGAAGAGGGAGAATTACACAAAGAGGCAACTATTTCCAAAATGGAAACAGTTCAGCAGGAAGGTAGTCGTTCTGTTACACGAAACAAAGATTTCTACAATCTTGATGCTATTATTGCTGTGGGATATCGGGTTAATTCCAAAAAAGCCACCCAATTTAGAATATGGGCAACTCAAGTTTTAAAAGAATATATCATCAA
>JAFLJU010000350.1 GCA_022712835.1 Desulfobacteraceae bacterium | reverse complement strand
CTCTTGCAAAAAGAATGGTTCTGCAAGAGCCACATACCACTGTAAGTTTTTAGCTGTTTCTTGACAAACGTCAAAAAAGATTTTACTTAAACGCAAGCAAAGGCAGGCAAACTATGATGCCTATTATATGCGGTACCGTGGGGGTGTCAAACATGCACAACCGCTTTAATAGCAAAGAGGGTAACCTTTCAAAAAGACTTTATTCGAAGAAATCCGGAGGTTAAACCTTTTCTGCCCGGGGAACACCAATTGGGAGCCATAAAAGATGAAGAACCAGTTGCTCAAGTTACCTGCTCGCTATGCGGCCCACCTCAAAAGTTTATATGATCTATCCGATAGCTTTTTTACAGGACTTAACCGATTATCTTATTTGGAATGAGAAGATGAAAAAAGTTGGTATTTTCTATTTTCTGTTCATAATGATGCAAACACCTTGTTTTGCCAAAGATTATATTGTGGAATTTGTGAATGAAAACTATCAGGAAACCCAGGCTTCTTCTTATCCCCCCATCATTTACCATTCCATTCAGGTTCGCACTCAGGCAGGTCCCAAACTTTTGGTTTTAAAAGGTGACAATCGTAATTACCGAAAATTGCTCAGAGAGTATATTGCAGAAAACAAAGCCTTTATTGCCAAAGTGCCTGAAGATGAAAATGAATTGTTTATCGCATCTAAAGCGTTTGAAATTGATGTTTCCAATCTTCATCCCCTGAATTTATCAAAATACAACGCCGGTGAAGAGAAAACTAAAAATAGAATAAATCAGCTTGAATTAAAAAAATTGCAATCCAGGGATGTAAATAAGAAGAATTCAGAACAACAGCCATTAAAAAAAGAGGATACCATTCAGGCTCAAAAATCGGATGAACTGAAGAAGGAAGAGAACGTCATAAAGAGCAAACAGCTCATGGAACAGGAAAAACAGATCCAGGCCTTGAAACAGCAGCAGGAAGAAGAGGAATTGAAGCTACAACAGGGGTTGGAAGAGCAGAGAAAAAATCAGCAGGCTTTGCTGACCCAACAAAGAGCTGAAGATGAAAAAAGGCGGCGGGATGAGTTTAATCAACGCTGGCAGGAGCTAAAGAAAAGATTGATTGAAAATGATACACTTCGAAAGCTCAGCCAGGAGGCCCGAAATCGAGAGATTAAAAGACGCTGGTTGGAACTCAAGGCCCGCTATCAGCTGTAACCACTATCGAATCAAGCACTGAAGGCCCAGAAAAAGGCGTCATTCTCTCATTATAGAGGCTTAACATGGAGTCCACAATACTGGGGAAGGATCAATACTGATCCTAGCAAAAAAAAGGACATTGAATTAAGTCACTACAACACAAAATTTGGCGTGTAAAAGATATTTCCTAATGATTATTTTATTCCCGAGTCTTTATAATTCAGTTTGTAAGCAAAGACCTTGATACCAAATTCTGCGACCATATTGTCGCCGGTCATTTTTGACAAGACACAAACAACTCAATAATATGACAAGTCAGAGCTGGTTACCCATTTTTCGAGCAGCAGCGGCGCGTTACAAAATATGGAAGGTTTCAATCGCCAATTGATTGCAAGTACTATCCCGCCCATCATCATCGAGACAGGGGTGTCAGAGGAGACCACAATGACAATGATATTGTCGTGCTCTGCCGTGAACCGCAGGGCTGAATTAAACCGGGCGCCACGGGCTCGATTCTCACCCGGGACATATTTACCATCCAGAAGGCAGGCAAATCTATGAAGTTTCAAGTCAGACCCTATATGCAGGGCGCCATCCACCTTGGAAAAAGATTTGGCCAGTTCCAGATCTTCATGATTTTCAAGGTCAAGACAGTGCTCTAAGGTTTGGCCCGAAATAAAGATCGGGGTCTCATTCAGGTCAACGACAATGGTACAGCCATGCCGTCTCCTGGCGGCATGGTGAACGATTCGAGTAATAATCTTAAATAATGAGGATGCATCAACAGGATCCATATCAGAATCCAGCAATACTTCTTCAAGAAGTACCAGCTTTGCTTTTCGGGTGGTTGACTTGAAACTGCCGTCTGAAAAAGAGCACACCTTATTTCCATTGAGTTCTAAAAAACCATGGTGTCCTTTAAAATCGGCGGTGATGGAAAAGTCAGGATTGTTCCCTTTGACAATTCCGATGATTGATTTCTCATCTGCAACCAGTTTCCGGTCTGATCGCTCAACGCACTGAAGCAGTTTTCGAATATGCTTCACATTCTCCAATGCCGGTTGTTCTGCCCTGGGAAACTTTGCAATAAATTTCATTTTGGCAAGGGAGCGCTTTTCCACAAAAATAAGTTTACCTTTTGGCCATGACCCTTCTTCAGGAGTTCTGGATATTTTAAGAACCGCCTCTAAAATCGGATAGACCCTGACCCGTGTGTCCCATCCAAGCAAGAGATTCATTTCATCCACCAGATAATCCCTCACCGCATGGGTGGCATATTCTTTTAAAAAGCTTCCTGAAATACCGGTATACAGGTCCGCTTCATTGGCAATATCATGGGAGAGCCTCCAGACAGCCTGTTCCAACCATCTTTCAGTCGGACCGATGGTACACATGTCCGGATGGTTTTCAGTAAACCACATCTGGTAGACAACAGAACTTGACCGACCGCCATAGGAGACCAGCCCGGCCAATTCCAGGTTTTTTTCCGGGATCAGGTTGCTGAACTTCTTTTTATCATAACAAATGGCGGCTTTTTTTCGCCATTCCGTGTCAAGGTACAATTCTTTGAATTTTGGTTCATGACCTGCCAGAAGGTTTTGGGGATCAAAAATGTATATCGGATCGTTGGGTTTAATAGAATAAATCACTGCGGTCCGGCTTGGCCCTGAAAAATGGTTCAGACCTTCCCTAAGACCTTCCATGGTTTCTTTAATACATTGGTGAGAAAAAGTATATTCATCCATACAAGACCAATCCTTTATTGATAATTAGTAGCTTCTCACAACCAAATGAGGTTAATAATTCCTCTTAACTTAAGCTTTGCTTTGCAATGACTGATTCCAGTTCTGAAATAACAAGATCGAAAAACGAATGCGTAATAGTTTTATTCATCTCATTTACTCCGATACTCCAACTGAATGTCAATGCCCCATTATAACTGCTGCATCCGAAAAACAGCATGGGCAAAACACAACCCGGTACCAGCAGCCAAGCACTTGATGGTTCTCCATCGAAATCCACCCTCTCTTTCTGGATCACACCCATATTGGTCAACCAATCAAAGCAATTGGAGCTAGTGGACTTTATTTCCATTCCTTTACTCCCTGCAAGTTTCAGGATAGAAAAAGGAAGGCTCCAAAGCAGGGGGTAAATTGGAATAAAAGTGCTCAGCCCCAACCATGATGATTTCCTCTGGTTTATCTTTTTTGTCACTCGGATCAGGGTTGACTCAAAATCTTTTTCAACACTATTCCCATAATTAAAAAGCTCAAATGCTGACAAATTGGCAATGGACCTGGCCTGTTTCCCCGGCAAGTATCTACGTATGTCAACTGACATCCCTAACCGCAAAGTTTTATCCGAGGTGAGGTTTCCGGTCTTTGATAATGCCCGGATAATGGCTGAAGTCAAAATATCGTTTATGGTGACATGCTTTTCTTTTGCATATGCGTGAATATAAGCCCATTGTTTTTTATCAATATGCCTTGTAAACAATTGTATCTTGTCATCAGAAACTTTTTGTATCGGTAGGACATGACTAATATTGGGGACTTTTGACCCATAAATTTCACACATGTAATTATAAATAATACCAGGGATGGCAGACCAGGGGATTTGCCGGAAGATCTGCAAAAAACCCCGGGAATCCACAAGATTGGGTTCGGGTCTGAAATCCGGATCATCTTTAAGTCGGTTATAGATTTTTGATAATTCACCGGCTATTTCTTTTACACCTGCTGCATCACAAACCAGGTGTGAGACCTTTATCAGCAAGCGGTCTTTAGAGGGCGATCGATAAAGATACGTCTCAATCTGGGAGCCGGTAAAAAAATCCATTCGCTCATTTTTTAATGCCTCAAACTCATCTGGTTCCCAAATTAGCTCAAAGAGCTTAAGTTGTTGAATTTCAAGCCGTTCGAAATAGGGACGAAACTTTTTAGGAACAAAACGGCAACCCAGCATCGGTATTTTTTCTGTTATCAAATAAACCGCTCGTTCAAGTCGTTTTTCATCCAATTCATAATCAAAACTCATCTC
>JAFLJU010000346.1 GCA_022712835.1 Desulfobacteraceae bacterium | reverse complement strand
CTCATCGGGATAGGACCCCCCATTACTGAGGAGCCCTCCCACACCACCTGGCATACCGATCGGTACCGCGGCGGTTCGGCTGATAAGGCAGATTAATTCCCAGGCAGGTATAACCCACGTTCAAGGAAATATCTATTTGGCAAAGCGATAATTACCCATTTAATCTTGCTCATATGCCACATTCTCTTGCGCGCATTTCCGGACAAGAAGGCATGTTTACGGGATATCCCGAGTTTGAGCAGATTACGGACCTTAGTTCTGGGATTCTTCCATTGCGTCCAGAGGAGACATCTTAACCGCCTGATTATCCAACCGTTCAAGGATTTAAAGATACTTCGGGCTTCAGAAAGGCGGTAATAATTCCACCAGCCTCTCAGGTACTGATTCAGTTTATAAATGACCTGTGCCAGATTTTTACCGCAGCCACGACCAGTCAATTCCCGGACCCGCTCTTTGAAGCGCTTAATCGTCTTCTTGTGAATCCGAACCTTGGGCTGACCATCTCTGCTGTAAAAGGAAAACCCTAAGAACTTGCTCCGCCAGGGATTCCCAACGGAACTTTTCTCTTCATTAACCTTGAGTTTAAGTTTTATGACTATGAAACGTGTAATACTTTCCATAACCCTTTCAGCAGCTTTCTGGCTTTTGAGATATATAACAAAATCATCGGCGTACCTGACAAAATGCAGCCCTCTTTCCTCCAACTCTTTATCCAGTTCATCCAGAACTATATTTGAGAGCAAAGGAGAGAGTGGGCCACCTTGGGGAGTGCCTTCAATTGAAGGCGCAACAAGACCCTCGATCAGTATTCCGGCTGTCAGATATTTTCGGATTAACTTTAAAACTCGTTTATCCTCTATCTTTGTAGCCAGTCTGCTCATCAGACGGTCGTGGTTCACCCGATCGAAAAATTTTGACAGATCCATATCAATTATTTGTCTATACCCTGAAGCCAGGTGACTTTTGGCCCTGATAATCGCTTTACGCTGTGACCTTCCCGGCCTGAATCCAAAACTTGAATTAGAGAAGGTCGGGTCCCAAATCTCTTGCAGGACCTGAGCCAGTGCTTGCTGAATCAGACGATCCAGAACTGTGGGAATTCCAAGCAGTCTTACCCCACCATCCGGTTTTGGAATCTCTTTCCGTTTAACCGGGAATGGTTTGTAAGTACCGTTTAAAAGGCTTTCCCTGATTTTAAGCCAGTGGCGTTTTAGGTAGCCCGGCAACTGATCAACAGTCATGTTATCAATACCGGGTGCCCCTTTATTACCACGGACTCGCGCTAATGCTTTAAACATATTCCCCCGTTCAAGGATCATTTCCATGAGCTGGGGACCACCTGCCAGATGTTCGGTAAACAGATACGCTACAGTTATTTCAGGCGGCTGCTGCATTATAACCATAAGTGATATGCTCCTAATAATCGTTTTCATTTACCCGTACTATTCAGTCCGGGCACCGTTCAGGCCTTCACCGGGGTGAGTCCTCCGTGTGGTTCACGGCTCGTTTCCCTGCGGTTACTATGCCCTCTGCTGACTTCTCCCATACGATCAGGGCAGGTCACCCTGCCCTCAGCCATTTTCTGCCGCACGCGGCATCCAGTGGCACATGAGAGACCTCCCGGGGTAAACACACGTCTTTCAGCACGTAAGCGCCGAGTGTACGGGCATTGCCTATAATGGATAGAGGACTTAACCTTGTGTTGCAGGCTGGTCCCGCAAATGCACGCCTAACTCGATTTCTGTTCGTCGCCCCGTGCTTTTGTGTTACTCTGCCTCAGTAGAGCCACTGTCTTCCGAAGCCCCGTCACCGGAAGCCCCGTTGTGATAACACTATGCCCTTCGCCTCCATCTGGCTGGGCTTGGGACTTGCCTTGACTTCCATATACGGAAATCATAGGCTCACCCTTAAGAACGTGTGCCGTACCCGGCACACAACGATAGCGGCCTTGGTCAATGACCACGTGGTTGAACTGAACACCTCCCTTGAATCCATGCAGGCCCATGCCGAATCAAAATCAAAAATGATATTGATCATAATAACAGCGGTTATCATTGTTTCGGTACTCTTTGGTCTGCTTGTGGTGCTGCCGGTCAGTGCCTCCTTAAAAGAGGCTGTGCTGAGGCTTCAGGATATTGCTGAAGACGAGGCTGATTTGACCGAGCGGCTTGAGATCCGCAACAATGATGAACTTGGGGCCATAGCAAAGTGGTTTAATTTGTTTATCAAGCGGATCCACGATATCATTGTGGGAATTGGTGTGAATGCGGAAACCGTTACAGCAGCATCTGAGGAGATGCTTATGTCATCTGAGCAGGTTGCAGAAAATGCCAGGGATTTATCTGCCAGGGCCAATACCGTTGCTGCAGCCGCAGAGGAGATGAGTTCAAATATGAATTCCGTTGCAGCTGCAAGTGAACAGGCATCTATAAATATCGGCATGGTGGCCGATTCCGCAGGGCAGATGCAGGCGACCCTTGGTGAGGTGGCTGCAAATTGCGATAATACAAAAAAGGTTTCAGACAGGGCCACAACAAATGTGAATGAAGCCTCAAAACGGGTGGAGCTGCTGGGAAATGCAGCAAGGGATATTTCAAAAGTCACCGATGTCATTACAGAGATTGCTGGCCAGACCAATCTTCTGGCTTTGAATGCAACCATTGAGGCTGCCAGGGCTGGAGAGGCAGGTAAAGGGTTTGCCGTTGTTGCAGAGGAGATTAAAAGCCTTGCAAAGCAGACAGCAGAAGCCACAGGGGACATCAGAGGCAAGATATCCAGTATTCAGAGTTCAACAGATGACACAGTTCAGGATGTAACCAGAATTTCCGAAGTGATTTTAGAGGTAAATGACATTGTTACCGCCATTGCCGCTGCTGTGGAGGAACAGTCCGCAAGCGCCACCCAGGTGGCCCAAAATATTGAGCAGGCCTCATCTGGTATTGGAGAGGTCAATACGAATGTGGCCCAAAGTTCCCTGGTGGCAGTTGAAATTGCAAAGGATATAACAGGGGTGAACGAGGTGGCAAAAGCCATGTCAGACAGGGGAATCCAAATGAACTCCAATGCCCGGGATCTTTCCAAATTGTCCTCGGAATCCAGTGATATGATTCGCCTGTTTAAGGTGTCCATAAAAGGTACTGGGCGGGGGGGAGAATCAGGCCTGTCGGAAAAGGATGTGCCGGACCTGATGGCCTGGGGGCCCAAACTTCTCCTTGGCATGGACTCCATTGATCAACAGCATGAAAAATTGATCCAGCTGATCAATAAACTCTACAAGGCCATGAAACTTAAAAGGGGGTTGAGGGCAACAGAGGATATTCTAAATGGTATGCAAGAGTATACAATTACCCATTTTACTTTTGAAGAAGAGCTTTTTAAAAAACATTCATACCCTCAGACAGAGGCCCACCTGGAAAATCACGGAGTTTTTATAGATAAGATCACGGAGTTGAGGTCCGAGCTTGAAAAAGGCAATGCTGCCCTGGCCATTGATCTGATGACCTTTTTAATGGACTGGTTCAAACAGCACATATTGACCACAGACAAGAAGTATATTCCTTTTTTAGAAGATAAAATCTGATAAGGCCCTATTTTTCGGTATGGTTTCTGCTAGGATGAAAAACCCCGAAGCCTGTGAGCACATTGCCCCGGGGCAGATCCATTAAAATACCAAAGGGCGGAGGACTGCTCCCCTGCCCTCTTACGTTCCTGTGAATTTGGGTTTTCTTTTTTCCATAAAAGCCGTCACCGCTTCCATCAAATCATTGGAAGGGATAATATTGGCGCTGATGGATGCCACATATTTAAGGCCGTCATCAATGGATTTTCCCACGCCAAAGTTCAATACATCCTTGGATGCCTGGACCGCCAGGGGGGAATTATCTGCAATCTGTTGGGCCATGTTTTCAGCTTCGGCCAACAGGGTGTCATAATCCTCAACCACCTGGTTGACCAATAAAATCTGTTCGGCACGTTCAGCCGTGATATTTTTTGCCGTAAAGGCAAGTTCCCGGGTAATGCCCTGGCCTACGATCAACGGCAGCCGCTGGAGAACACCCACGTCCGCAACAAACCCCACGGCCGCCTCCTTGAGACAAAATGTGGCATCCTTTGTACACAGCCTTATATCACAGGCCGTGATCATGTCCAGCCCGGCCCCAATGCAATGCCCGTGCACAGCCGCAATGACAGGTTTCCTGATCTTTTCCATGGCGGTCATTGTGGCCTGGAGGGGATACAGTTTTTTGAGTAATTGCCATTTCACGCCACCCTTTTGTTCGACCATTAATTCGGGCAACTCTGCCATCATTCCCATCAAATCGATGCCCACACAAAAGTCAGACCCCTTGCCGGCCACAATAATGACCCTCACCTCCGGGTCATCGTCCAGTTCTGTAAATATGGCCGGCGCATCATTCCATGCCGGAGGATGCATGGCATTTTTCTTTGCTGGCCTGTTCAGATAAACCCATGCAATGGGTCCTTTTTTTTCCACGAGATAGTAGTCGCTTGTGTTCATTTTATTCTCCTGCTTTTTATCCATTTGTATTTTAATATAAACCCGCTATTCTGATAAAAATCTAATAAAGTCGAAAATT
The DNA here is from genome assembly GCA_022712835.1 of Desulfobacteraceae bacterium. The sequence continues at coordinate 1,737 of JAFLJU010000346.1, read as the reverse complement.
TAAGGTTATACCCGATTGCTTTTTTTATTTTTTCCTTATAAGTTTCTCTCACTATGCTCCATCGTAATGGAAAGAGCGGAGCTATTTCTTTGTCTCCCCCTAAAAATCAAGGGGGCTCTTTGATTCTTTGAGTGTTCTTGACCGAACAGTATGGGTATAGATCATGGTGGTTCTCACATCAGAGTGCCCCAACAATTCCTGGATCGTTCGGATATCATAATTGGCCTGGAGCAGATGACTTGCAAAGCTGTGGCGGAAGGTATGGGCCGTTGCCCTCTTCAAAACTTTTGATTTGGCAACCCCCCGCTTGATTGCTTTTTGCACATGGGTTTCATGGAGATGATACCGCCTGGATTCATTTGTCTGTGCTACATAGGTCAATTCCTTTGCCGGGAAAAACCATTGCCAGACCAACTCTTTTCCCGCGTTTTTAAATTTTTTCTCCAATATCCCGGGTATGAATGCACCGGCACAGTCATTGTCAAGATCTGCCTGGTGCTGTGAAATAACTCGTTCTACCTGGCGTTTCAGGTCAGGGGCAATGGTTCTGGGAAGAGGAATGGTTCTGTCTTTTTTCCCTTTTCCGTCATGGATCGTCACAAGATTATAATCAAAATTAAAATTATGGATTCTCAATTTCATACATTCTGAAAGTCTAAGCCCACACCCATACAACAATTTTACCACAAGATCATAGGGGTCATGGAGACAATGGATTATCCTATCAACCTCCTCCCGGGACAAAACAACCGGAATATAGGGTTTTCTCTTTGCCCTCACCACCCCATCAATTTTTCCAAATTCCCTTTTCAGCACATGTCGGAAAAAAAACAACAACCCATTGAATGCCTGGTTCTGGGAAGATGCCGACACTTTTTTCTCTACCGCAAGATCCGTCAAAAATTCTTTCACATCATCTGGGCAGAGCTGTTCAGGCGGCTTTTGCCCAACAAAAAACCGAATCTTTTCCACCCAAAGAGAATAGGATTTAAGGGTTTTGGGCGAATAGTGCCGCAATTTAATTTCATCTGCCAGAGATTTGAGAGCTGTGTTCCAGGGAGACTGAACCCCCTTGGCCTTAAATGATTCCAACCGTTCACCGACCTGACCCGCTGTCACCGTTTCATGACCAATTCCCGAATAATATAACAGGACCGCCTGCTTTGCATGGGTCTGTTGGCCTTTGTCCTGTTTTTTTTCTTCAAGTTTTGCGAGAAAAAGCGAGAGGCTTTTTGAATTGGCATACGGATGCTGATATTTTTTACAAAAATCCAAATAGTATCGAAGCCATTTTTTATAATCGCTATGATGATCAGCCGAAATCTCATTTTGGATTAAAAGCCGCTCATATTTTTTTTGTAATGCTTCCGGAATTTTTAACATGGTATCTAACCTCGATATCATCCAAATTGTGGTGTTATCCAGTTAGATTTTTATACTTGACACGAATCGCAAAGTCAAGCTATTCCATATCCTGAAGAATACCCAGACCTGCACAATTACTTGTTGAACAAAACCGCTTCGCGGAAGGGAGCCACGACACAGCCTAAGCCTTTAATATTTAAACGACCCATTATCTTTGACCCTGCCGTGTAGTATGGTGATAGAGAATGTGATTTGGCAATGACTGCGCTTTTTGGTGGATTTTCCGCCGACTTTTATGCAGCTTACAACCATGTTTACCCATTGGATAGCGGCTACGAGCAACGTAAAAATTTATATAACCTGTATCATATC
>JAFLJU010000285.1 GCA_022712835.1 Desulfobacteraceae bacterium | reverse complement strand
TTCAATCTGGGTCAATGTGATCAGGACCAGGCCGGGTTTGAATTTGTTCATGGCTTCTACCGGAATATTTCGATCCGCGGTAAAAATTTTAAGCGCCTGGAAGGTGCCAGGTCTCACTAACTTTTTAAGCGTTCGGTTGTCCGGATAAACCATCCTTGCCATAAAAGTTTCTGTAAATTTAGGATCACGGCTTTTTTGGATATCCGTCTCAAAGACCAGGATGTCCGATTTGCCGTAAGCGGCATCAAAGGCCCGGGGCAGGGGATAGTCTGATTCCCCCAGAATATGGATGGTCCCCCCTAAATAGAAGTGGCTGTTCCCTCGGCTAACTTTCCACACAGGAGACCCGGCATGGGCCGTCAGGGCCAGGAGAATAAACAGGAGAATAAAACAAAAGGTCTCGACACAAAATTGTTTGAATTTCAGATGCTTGATTTCCATGGGCGTATCCTTTTAGGTGTCTTCCCTTCCAATCCATTTGTTTACCCGGGGTGGTTCATAGGTGGCAAACCGGTCCAGAAGTGTGATGGGGTTTTCTTCAACCATGAGCATGGATCGGTGGGCATCCTTGACAAACCCTTCTGAAACACTGTGGTCCAGAAATGCGGATAAATGGTCATAGTAGCCGCTTGCATTGAGAAGCCCACAGGGCTTTTTGTGAAACCCTAACTGGGCCCAGGTCAATACTTCAAATAGCTCTTCAACGGTCCCAAGCCCCCCGGGCAGGGCGATGAATCCATCTGATAGATCGGCCATCATGGCCTTGCGTTCGTGCATGGAATCAACGATGATCAACTCGGTTAAACCTTTGTGGGATACCTCCTGGTCCACCAGGGCCTTAGGGATGATACCCGTGACATCTCCTCCCCCGGAAAGAACCGTATCGGCAATTTCTCCCATGATACCCACATGGGCCCCGCCATAGATAAGTCCGATGTTCCGGGCCAATAACTCTTCCGCTAAAAACCGAGCCGCTGCGATATATTCAGGGCGCAGGCCAGGGCTTGACCCGCAATAGACACATATTTTTTTCATCGGTTCCCTTTGATTCATTATTAAATCAGTTCTGATAAAGTTTTAAATAATTTTTCCGCGTTTATTGGTTTGGTAATAAAATCGTTCATTCCAGCTAAACGGCACATTTGTTTATCTTTGTCCATAGCATTTGCTGTTAACGCAATAATTGGAAGATTCTTATGATCAGGAATTTCTCTAATTCGTTTAGTTGCTTCGAGGCCATCCATTTTAGGCATTTGAATATCCATAAGTATGGCATCAAATTTTTCATCCTTTAAAAGACCGATTGCTTCCAGGCCATTATTTGCGATTTCCACAATTAAATTCGCTTTTTTGAGAATGATTTTAATTATCTGCTGATTAACTGGATTGTCTTCAGCAACAAGAATCCGAGATCCAATGATTTTTTCTTTGTATTGCATAATATTTTTTTCATTCTTTGATTGACCAGACTTACAATTTAGCTGTTCTTTCATTTCTTTAGTTGGCAATCCAAAAAGACAGTTAAAATGAAAAGTTGTCCCCTTCCCGTACTCACTTTTTATATCAATTTCACCATTCATCTTTTCAATTATTTTTTTTGATATACTCAACCCAAGACCCGTTCCACCATATTTTCGAGTGGACGAGAGATCTGCTTGGGTAAATGGGTTGAACAGATTATCCAAGTGTTTTGATTTTATTCCTACCCCGGTATCTTCTATATAAAAATCAAGCATGATTTTTCCATGATGAACACCTACTTTTTTTTGATTCACACTTAGTGTTATAAGCCCGCCAGTATTTGTAAACTTTAGTGCATTGTTAACAAGGTTCGTAATGACCTGCCGCAATCTTATTGAATCCCCCACTAATATTTCCGGCAGGTTTGGATCAATTTTCAAAGAAAGATCAATCCCTTTTTCTTTGAACTGGGCAAATAACATTTCAATAATACGGTCAATTGTTTCTTTGAGGGCAAAGGGTGAATTTTCGATTTCCAAATATCCAGATTCGATTTTCGAAAAATCCAGTATATCATTGATTATTTTCAATAGAGATTGTCCTGAATCATGAGCAATACGAATATAGTTTTCAATTTCTGGCTTTAAATCTTCGGATAGGGCAAGATTGGTTGCAGCAATAATGCCATTCATAGGTGTTCTGATTTCATGGCTCATGTTAGCCAAGAATTGGCTTTTAGCGATATTTGCCGCTTCTGCTTTTTTTGCAAGATCCCGTGCCTGTTTAAGAGTATTCTGTAAGTTGAAATTTGTTGATTCAAGCTGGGCAGTTCTTTCAGTGACGCGATGCTCAAGCTCCAAATTGTTTTGGGTTACTTTATTTTTCTCCAGTTCAAGTTTTTTATTCTGTGAGGCCATTGTCTCAAGAGCCTCTTTTAATTTTAAATGTGTTTTAACTCTTGCCATGACGATTGGTGGACTGAAGGGTTTGATTATATAATCGACACAACCTGTTTCAAAGCCTCGCATTTCATCTTCAATTTCATCCATGGCCGTTATGAAAACAACAGGGATTTTATTGGTTTTTATCTCAGATTTAAGTTTTTGACAAACTTCATATCCGTCCATTTCCGGCATCATGATATCTAATAAAATTAAATCCGGAATGATCTTTTTTGCAATTTGGAGAGCTTGTTTCCCATCCACTGAAAAGGTCAATTGATAATTGTCTTTTAGAATCTGATGAAGAAGTTTTCTGTTGTTGGCTTCATCGTCAACAATGAGTATTTGATATTGCTTATTAGACATGTGATCCTTTCCAAATAAGATAAAATGATGTCATGAATATTTTTAATCCCGAGCTGGTCAAATCCTTTCAGATGCCATCTTGAAATTTAATTTTCCCAGCTTTTTTTGATTTCAATAATTTCTGGCTGAATCCTCATAAAACATTCAGCAAGTTCAGGATCAAAATGGGTGCCTATATTTTTTTCAATTTCTGCAAAAGAGTCTTCAACTGACCAGGCAGGCTTATACGAACGTTTCATGGTCAGGGCATCAAATACATCACATATGGCCACTATACGGGCTGCTTGGGGGATATTTTTACCGTTTAATCCGTTAGGATATCCAGAGCCATTCCATTTTTCATGATGGCTTAAAGCAATTTGTGCAGACAAATGGAAAAAAGAGGTATCACTTTTTGATAAGATATCATACCCGATGGTAGTATGAGTTTTCATAACATTCCACTCTTCCTTATCTAATTTTCCTGGTTTTTTGAGCACAGAATCCGGTATGCCTATTTTGCCTGTATCATGCATTGCGGCTGCTAAATTAAGCTCTGATGCCTTATCAACGAGCCATCCTGATGCCCGGGCAATTGCAACGGCATAGGCTCCTATCCGCCAGATATGACACCCGGTATCATCGTCGTTGTAATGACCGGCCTCTCCCAGCATATGGATTGCAGATTTTTGACTTTCCTGGAACATGGCAGTACGCCGGATGACCTCTGCCTCGCACTCTTTATGTTGGTTATACAGCATAATATGTGTAGCCACTCTTGCCAAAACAAGCGATTTTGAGATAGGTTTTGTGATGTAATCCACGCAACCCGCCTCAAAACCGCGGGTTTCATCTTCAATTTCATTCATGGCAGTTGTGAAAATAATTGGAATGTTATAGATTTCAGGGTCGGATTTTATTTTTCTACAAACTTCATACCCATCCATCCCCGGCATCATAATATCCAACAAAATAAGATCAGGTTTGATTTTTTGTGCTACTTCAACGGCTTGCTTTCCGTTCACTGCAAATGCTAGGGCATAATTATCTTTCAGAATCTGCAGAAGGAGTTTTCTATTATTAGCTTCATCATCTACAACCAATATTCGATATTTATTTAAAAGCATGGTTGTCTCCTAAATTCAAGTTTAATGATTCGACAAGTTTCATTAATTGATTTTTTGCACTATCAAAATCCAGGTCTTCTGAATTTTTTATAATTGGCCTTAGCTGATCTATGTGAATATAGGTTTCCAGTTCTTCCATAAGTGGTTTGAGATCATGGGGGGTAAATTGATCAAAGACGTCCATTATTTTTTTTATTAACAAACTTATCTTTTCTGGATCATTTTTTTTAAAAGAGGTGTCTGTCTTGTGTATAGTTTCCAATTCCAGTATTGATGAAATGCTAGAACGCAGTTCGGTTTCTAAGAAAACAGATTGTTCTCTTGCCGTTTTTATATCTTTTTTTTTGAGTGCCAGGTTAATATTTGCTGCGATATCAGCCACTTTATTTATTGACAGATTTCCAGCCACTCCTTTTAGTGAATGAGTGGCCAGGTATGCTCGTTCAATTTCGTCGGTATCGATCCAAAAAGAGAATGAGTTAAAATTTTTTTTATATTGATTGGCGAACTCAATTAGGGCGTTTGTGTATATTTCTTGATCCTGCCATCTTGCTATGCCTGCTTGGTAGTCAACACCCTTTATCTCTGGTGTTTTTGATTTATAGCAACTAGCGATCGGTATATTTTTTTCTGATTTTTTAACCCCTTGATTTTTCGGAACCAAGGAGTTCATAATCGAATTCAATTTTTTAAATTCAATGGGCTTGGCCACGACAGAGTCCATTCCGGCAGCTATAAATCGTTTAATCTCATCTCCCATAACACTTGCGGTTAGTGCAATGATAGGGATTTGCTGTGCTGTAACGTTTTTTGAAGAGCGAATGAGTTCTGTCGCCTCAAGTCCATCCATTTCAGGCATGTGTACATCCATGAGAATGATATCAAACAACTCTTTTTTCAACGTATCAACTGCCTCTCTGCCATTACAAACCCGCGTAATAATGTGCCCCTGACGTTCCAAGCGGGTTTTGACTAAAATGGCACTCGAATCTGTATCTTCTGCAAGGAGTATCTTAAAAATGCGATGGAATCTTGGTTGGGATCTTTTTGTTTCATTTAATAAATCAATGTCTTCATTCGATTTATCATCAATTGGTTCAATATTTATGATAAAGTGAAATATGCTTCCCTTTCCTTGTTCACTTTCCGCCCAGATTTTCCCTCCCATTAAATCGACAAACTGCTTTGAAATTGTTGTTCCAAGTCCTGTACCCCCATATTTTCTTGTTATGGACATATCTGTCTGTTCAAATGGATTAAAAATTTTAATTAGACGATC
>JAFLJU010000001.1 GCA_022712835.1 Desulfobacteraceae bacterium | reverse complement strand
AATATATTCTGGACCAGTATGACACTTCTTTACCTGACCCTGGTGGGCCTGCTGGTATATCTGTGGGTGGGAGGGGAAATACAAAACAGGGAAGTAGAATTTAACCGGACCAGGCAAACCTATGTCGCTGCACAAAAAGAAACCATAAAAGAACAGGTAGACCAGGCGGTTGCCTATATTGAACATCAAAAATCCCTTGCAGAAACCCGGGTCCGGCAAGAGGTAAAATCCCGTACCTTGGAAGCCTATCAAACCGCAAGTTATATTTATAGGAAAAACAAAGATCGCCTGCCCCTGGAACAAATCAAGGAATTGGTTCACGATGCTTTATTCGCACCGGCCTGGGACGATGGCAAAGGATACTATTTTGTAGAGAACATGGCGGGCACGGAAATCGTCAATCGGAATAATCCTGAGCTTGAAGGGGTTAATCTCATGGCGGTTCAAGACAGCCAGGGGAAATATCTCATGAAAGAGATCCTTGCCACTGCCAACTCCCGGGAGAGGGAAGGGTTTGTCACCTACCACTGGAACAAACCTGCACATCCGGGAATACTTGTCCCGAAAATTTCTCATGTTAAATATTTCCCCCCCCTGGACTGGGTCATTGGCAATGGGAAATACCTGATGGATGAAGAAGAAAAAATAAAGCGGGAAGTTCTCGCCCATATCGAAACAATACACTACGGCAAAAAAAGTTATTTATTTATCGGGACCTGGGAAGGATTAAGCCTGTCCGGCCCTTTTGAAGGGAAGAACAGGCTGGATCTCACAGATATTAACGGCGTAAAGATTGTTCTCGAACTCATCAACGCGGCCAAATCAGGTGGCGGGTTTGTCACCTATGTTGCCCCCAAATTTAAAGGCCAGGCACCCGCCCCTAAAATCAGCTATGCCAAGGCGATTTCCGATTGGAAATGGTATATCGGCACCGGCATATATGTTGACACCATAGAAAAGGTGATACAAAAGAAACAGGCGGCCATAAAAAATAGTATCCAAACCCTATTGATTAAAAGCAGTGTCGCCTTGTGCCTGTTTTTACTGGTCTCCTTTTTCATGGCCTGGCTGCTCTCCAGAAAAATAAAAAAGAATCTGGATCTCTTTCTCCGCTTTTTCAACCGGTCCGCCACCCAAAGTCTGCCCATTGAGAATGACCAGATTTCCTTTACCGAGTTTCAATCCCTTGCGGTTTCTGCCAATAAAATGGTCATGGCGCGGAACGAATCGGAAACAGCCCTTCGAAAAAGTGAAGAAAAATATCGACGCCTGTTTGAAAAATCCAAGGATGCCCACCTCATTATTGAATCAGATACCTTTGTTGACTGTAACCAGGCCACCGTGGAGATACTGGGGTATGAAAATAAAACACAAATTCTTCATACCCATCCCTGGGAACTCTCCCCGGCCCTCCAGCCCGACGGCAGGGACTCCTTTTCAAAGGCAAAGGAGAAAATTGCCCTTGCCGTAAAAAACGGCAGTCACCGGTTTGAATGGGATCATGTTCGGGCCAATGGGGAAGTATTTCCCGTGGAAGTGCTCTTGACACCGATTTCCACTGACCAGGGTAAACAGATCATCCATACCACCTGGCGGGATATTACCGATCGAAAAAAGGCAGAGGCCCTGATGATCCAGTCGGAAAAAATGATCACCGTGGGCGGCCTTGCTGCTGGTATGGCCCATGAAATAAATAACCCCCTGGCAGGTATGATGCAAAATGCCCAGGTTATCACCAATCGACTTACCAAAGATATCCCGGCAAATAACAATGCCGCAGCAAGCCTTGGAATATCCCTGTCTGCTATCCAGGCCTACATGGAAATTCGCGGAATACTAAAAATGCTCAAATCCATCACAGAAACCGGGAATCATGCCGCAAAAATCGTTCAAAACATGTTAAATTTTACCCGAAAAAAATCATCGAAAAAGTCCCCCCATAACCTGGCCCTATTATTGGACAAAACCATTGAAATGGCCCAGAATGACTACAGTCTGGAAAAAAAATACGATATCAAAAATATTGAGATCATCAAGAAATACACGCCTGATCAACCCCTGGTCCTTTGCGATGACATCAATATTCAGCAGGTTTTTTTCAATATCTTAAAGAATGCAGCCCAGGCCATGTTTGATGCCCCTGAAAAAAAAGATCCTCCCATAATCATTATCAGGCTGTCTAGGGACAAAGAGTTTGCAAAAATTGATATTCAGGACAATGGTCCTGGCATGGACGAGTCCGTCTCCACCAGAATTTTGGAACCCTTTTTCACAACAAAAAAAGGAAACCAGGGATCAGGCCTTGGATTGTCTGTCTCCTATTTCATCATTGTGGATGACCATGGCGGGACCATAGACATAGAGTCAACACAGGGGCAGGGTAGCACTTTCATTATCCGGTTACCTCTGGCAGATCCATCGAAATCAGGAATCTTTTAAAATAATGCAAAGGCACCCCCATGAAACAAACCAGAACGGCAATCGGAAAATCCGTTCAGCGCATAGATGCAAAAGACAAAACCTGCGGCACCATAAGATATACCGATGATCTTTCCCTTCCGGGCATGCTGTATACCGCTTTTGTCAAAAGTCCCCATGCCCATGCCACCATTGACCGGATTGACCCGTCACCGGCATTGGACCATCCCGGCGTGCTGGGTATCTTCACAGGAGAAGATTTCAACTGCCTTATCGGGCTTTACCTTGGCGACAAACCGCCCCTGGCCAGAAAAAAAGTCCGGCATTTTGGAGAACCGGTTGCCGTGGTGGTGGCCCATACCCTGAAATCGGCCAGGAGGGCGGCAAAAAAAGTATGGGTCTCCTACACGCCGTTGCCCGTTGTTGCAAGCCCGAAAGAAGCACTTGAAAAAAACGCCCCTGTGATCCATGACCGTCTTGCAGATTACACCCATATTGATGCCATACTGCCGGAACCCGGAACCAATGTGGCAAACCGGACACGGATCAGAAAAGGGGATACCACAGCCGGTTTCAAACTGTCCTGTGTCGTGATTGAAGAAACCTTTTCTTTCCCCCCCGGGGATCATGTGTTTATGGAAGACCGGGTGGCTATTGTTGAGATCAGAAGCGATGGTCGGGTCATGGTCCGATCCTCCACCCAGTCCCCTTTTGGGGTTCAGTCCCTGATGAGTAGTTTTTTCAATATCCCGGCAGGAAAAATAACGGTAACAGCACCGCCTGTGGGCGGCGGGTTCGGGGGCAAGGCCGGTATCGGGATTGAGCCCATTGCCTATCTTTTATCAAAAAAAATGGGCGGCAGGCCTGTCCGGGTCTGCCTTGACAGAACCGAAGATTTTATCTGCGCCCCGGGAGCACCCGGTATTGAAGCTACCATCCGGCTGGGGGCTGATAAAAAAGGCAGATTAACAGCAGCCGATATTGAACTGTTGTTTGATTCAGGTGCCTATGCCGATTATGCGGTCAATATCAGCCGGGCTGCGGCGCTTGCCTGCTCAGGCCCCTACCGGATTGACAATATTAAGGCAGACAGTCTCTGTGTATATACCAACCACCCCTTTGCCACGGCCTACAGAGGGTTCGGCCATATTGAGCTTGCCTTTGTCATTGAACGTAGCCTTGATCTTCTGGCACAAAAGCTGTCCATGGACCCTTTGGTCATCAGAGAAAAAAATGCGATCCAGGCGGGTGATACCACCCCGACTCAAAACCTGCTGGACGACAACACCGGAGATCTAAAGGGTTGCATCGCCAAAGTGGCCAAAAGGATAAACTGGGCTTCCGGAAGATTTCTTCGTATCAATGAAACCATTGTGAGAAGCAAAGGCATTTCCTGTTTCTGGAAAGCACCTGCCATTCCCACCAATACAGACGCCGGGGCCATTATCACATTCAACAACGACGGCAGCATCAACCTTGCCACGGGTGCCGTTGAAATCGGCCAGGGCAGCCAGACCGGCCTTGCCCAGATCACGGCTGAGGCATTCGGCATTGACACAACAATGATCCATGTGGTCCGGGAGATTATCACGGACAGAGCGCCCCACGACTGGGCCACAGCAGCCAGCCGCACCCTTTTCATGGCTGGAAACGCTGCGCTCATGGCCTGTGAAGATGCAAAACTAAAAATCAGGCAGACCGCTGCCCAGGTGTTTAAATGCGACCCTGACGACATCCTTGTGGCCAAAGGAACGGTTAGTTTAAAAAACAGTCCCAACACGGGCATTGCCCTTGGCAGTATTGTAAACGGGTACACCTTTAAAGACGGCAAATCCATGGGCGGCCCTATCATCGGAACGGGCAGGTATATTACCCCTAATCTCACCCATATCGACCCTGTGACAGGCAAGGGTCATCCTGCCCTGGAATGGACCATCGGCGCCCAGGCCGTTGAAGTGGAGGTGGACACGAGCGACGGATCATTCAAGGTGATCCAAGCGGCATGCGCCATGGATGTGGGCACCGTGATCCATCCGGATCTGGCACGGAGCCAGGTGGTGGGGGCCATGGCCATGGGCATTGGATTTGCCACAAAAGAGGCCTTTGCCTTTGACAGCCGGCAGCGGGTATTAAACGGCAGCCTGCGTGACTTTAAAATTTTAAGATATGGGGAACAGCCAAAATACCATGTGGATTTTCTTTGTACCCCTCAAAAGGACGGCCCCTTTGGGGCAAGGGGACTTGGGGAGCATGGCATCATCGGCATGCCCGGGGCGCTTGCCTCTGCATTTTCACGGGCAGTGGGCAGCCAGCTGACAAAGCTTCCCATCACCCCTGAAGCACTCTGGGAAAAGGGAAGCCAACAATGATTCCCTTCAACTTTGACTATGCACGACCGGACACACTTGAACAGGCCGTGACGCTGTGGCAACACTGTGATCAAAAGGGTAAACATGCGGTTTATTATGCCGGTGGCACACAAATCATCACCCTTTGCCGGGAACAGAAGATAAAACCAGACCTTGTCATTGACATCAAGGGGATCAAAGAGTGCCTGACGTTCCGGGAAGATGACCGGTTGGTTTACGGCGCTGCCCTGCCGTTGAACAACATCATCGACAAGACCCGTGTAACGCTGCTTTCACAAACACTTGGCAAGATTGCTGACCATACCATCAGAAACCGGCTGACCCTTGGGGGCAACATCATGGGATATCTACCCTTTAAAGAGGCAGTGCTCGCCTTTCTTGTGCTGGATGGCAGCGCAGAAATCTTTGGACCCCAAGGTTGTCGGACCCAATCACTTTCAACCCTTTTCAACAAACGGGTCAGGCTTGAAAAAGGAGAATGCATTGTCAACTTCTCCCTCTCCCCTGAAACTATAAAAACCAAAACCTTTTTTGTTAGAAAACAAAAGGACAGCCCCGTGGATTACCCCATCCTCACCGCCTGTTTTGCCGGTCGCACCAAAAGTCTTACCATGGCCGTTTCCGGGGTGTTTGCCTTTCCCTTAAGGGATGCAGATATTGACAGCATCCTCAACCAAACGGATCTGTCCTGTGACAAAAGGGCACTGCAGGCAGTGGACCTTCTTGATCCATTGTTCAAGTCCGATTTCAGGGCCAGTGCAGCCTATCGCAAACACCTGCTTAGACTTGCCATTTTGCAAGGCATAAAAGAACTGGAGACATAAAATGACCTTTTACAGCGATACGGTGAAGGCACGACTGAAAGTCAATGGCGAATTACGAGAGGTCATTTTTGAACCCTCGGACACATTGGCACGGGTGATCAGGGAACAATTGGGCCTTACCGGTACAAAAACCAGTTGCGAAAACGGGGACTGTGGTGGTTGTACTGTCCAGGTGGACGATGTGGCAATAAAATCCTGCCTAGTGCTGGCTGTTGAAGCCATTGGCAAACGGATCACCACCATTGAGGGCATACAAAACCACCGGCTCAAAGATGCCTTTACCCGGCATAACGGATTCCAATGCGGCTATTGTACACCCGGTATGATTGTCAATGCAGACGCCATGCTCAAAAAAACCCCCTGCCCGGACAAAGAACAATTAACAGAACATCTTCAAAGCAACCTATGCCGCTGTACGGGATATGAAGGTATTGAATCGGCATTAAAATCTATATGCAAACCTGGGTGAGCCCAACAGGAACCCCACGAGTGACCCGCGCCATAATTTTCAAAAATCATAAATGATGCCGGATTAATTTTAAGCGACACCCCTGACTCAAGGGTGGATTGGGTTATAGTGCTGTAATGGTGATGGCCGGGGGGATGATGGTCTTTTTATCCAGCATATTGATTAAAAACATCCAGATTCCGGGCCAATATATCGCCGCTGAGCAGATCTTCCAGGGCCCTTGCATAATCTTCTTTCGCAACCCCGGGGATCAGAGCGTGTTTTGCCACGGTTCCCACAAGGGCAATGTTTTGCATCCTTACATCGGCAAGCCCATGGGTTTCAACCTCCAGGCATCGGGCATCTAAATTTTTACAGGCAAGTGAAAGATCCCAGGTCCTCACCTCCGGGCATTGACCCAGGCGAACCGGAAGGGGTTGCCAGGAAATGTTCAGATAAACAAGGGTTCCCCCTTCTTTCAGGGCGGCTCCCACACCCCGAAGGGCTTCATGGATTTCCATCCCCAACACTATATCGCAATTATGTGACAGGGTTAAAGGAGAGAACACCCTGCTGCCGCACCGAATCCTGGAGACGACCACGCCTCCCCGCTGGGCCAGACCATGGGTATCCACCGCCATGACTTCTAATCCGGCATGGTCCGCTCCCCTGAGCAGGGTTTGACTGAGCAGGCCGATCCCCTGACCGCCGACACCGGTGATATAAATATTATATTCCTTCATTTGTTTCCTTTTCAAACCCAATGGCCTGGTCGGGACAAGATGGTCTGCAGGAACCATCCCCCAGGCAAAGATCGGTATTCACGCTTACGCTTCCATCCAAATTTCGGATAAAACTGGGACAGCCAAACGACTCAACGCAAACATGGGCCTGGGTACAGGTTTGCGGATCAATGGCAATATGCTTTTGCACATATCCTTTTTTCTTGCGCTGACCTCTTGTGAACTTGAGCATGCAGGGGTGCCTGGCAATGACCACACTGATTCCTTCTGCTTTAAGCGCCTCTTTTACAAGGCCGGTCAACTTTTCCTGGCTGTAGGTATCACAGGAAAACACCTGTTCAATGCCAAGACCTTTGAGCAGGGTTTCAATTTTAATCACCCCGCCGGCATGGTCCTGGTGACCAGTCATGGCAGTGGTGCCGTTTTCCATGATGATCAAGGTGATGTTGTGTGAATTAAAAATAGTATTGATCAGTCCGGGCAGACCGGCATGGAAAAAAGTGGAATCCCCCAGAAATGCCACCACCTTTTTTCCACCGTTGTTCAGGGAAAGCCCCGAAGCAATACCCGGAGAGGCCCCCATGCACATGAGTACCTCCCCGACCTCATAGGGCGGCATATACCCCAGGGTGTGGCAACCGATGTCAGCCACGGTGATATCTTCCTTATTCAACGCTTTTTTAATGGCAAAAAAGGCAGATCTATGACCACAGCCGGGGCACATCTGGGCGGATCGGTCAGGCACTATCGCCACTGGTGTTTTCTCTTTTAGCCCCTCTGCCACGAGACCCTCTTCTTTCTGACCTGCCTCTTTTATGCCCCTTGGCATCATCTCCGGCCAGGTGGCCAGGATTTTTTCAAAAGTTTTGTCCGGGGTAAATTCACCGATAAAATCCTTGTCCCTTGTTTTCCCAGTTATGGTAACCGTCAACCCATGATCATATGCCATGGCCTTGATTTGGTTTTCGAGGATGTCATCCAGTTCCTCTAAAATCAACACCTGGTCATTGGATGTTAAAAAGGAGAGGATGCCTTCCCGATCAAGGGGATTTACC
>JAFLJU010000256.1 GCA_022712835.1 Desulfobacteraceae bacterium | reverse complement strand
GGTTACCTCTCTTGTAAGATCGCCCAAGGAACAGCCGGCTGATCTGGTTTTACTGACACTGACCCTTTTTTGCCTGCTTATTGTGAATGAGTTTCCATACCATTTCGGACTGTTATCTCCAAAACTGTTATCTTTTTCCTTTTTATCTGTGGCAATAACCCACTGGCTTGCCTTTAGCGCATGGACCCATTTTGTTTTGCAATTTCCGGTCGAACGTCAATTTTTAACCGGAAAGCCCCTGATAATTGCCGCCATATATCTTCTTCCCCCTGGTGTTGCCATCGGGATCTCCTGGGCTCTATCCACTGATTCCAATGATTTTTGGAAATTGCTTCAGTATTATCGGTGTTGGGCTACCCCCTTGATTATCCTTGGGACCCTGGCAAAACATATTATTGATTATCGGCGCCTAGAATCCTCCCTGGCAAAAAGCCAGTTAAAGCTGCTCATGTGCGGCGGATTCACAGGAATTTCCCCTTTCTTTTTTCTATACCTTCTTCCCAATCTTATTTTGGGGCAGCCTTTAATAACCTTTGATGTCGTTATTTTATTCGGTATGTTGCTTCCTTTGACTATCTGTCTGGCCATTGTCCGGTACAATCTGATGGATGTGGACCGGCTCATCAGCAAAGGGGTCACCTATATCATCCTGATCCTCTTGTTTCTTCTTGGTTATTCAGGATTTATTTTCTTTTTTAAACACTGGGTCTGGGGCAGAGGCGAGCTTTCACAGGAAGTTTCCATCCTGTTTATTCTCTTTATTGCCCTTGTGTTTAATCCAATAAAAACGAGGCTGCAGTCAATCATTGACCGCATCTTTCTAAAGGATCCTATTAATTATGGCGTATTGCTCCATGCCTTTAGCAATAAGATTGTAAGATCAATCAAACTTGCAGATTTGGTTGAACTGCTGACCCGAAAGTTACCCGAAGAATTCAGAATTCAAAAAACACGACTGATCATCTGTCATGAGAATCGAATCCGGGTATACCCTGAAGACGATGATTTTGCAAAAAACAAGGAAATCCCTGAAAGAATCATACAGGCATTAACGGCCAATAAGGAATACCTGTGTGTATATGATGGTGATTCAAACCCTGAGAAAATGGGCATAACCCGGCAGATGGAAGCCATGGAATGTCCTGTTGCCTACGGCATAAAAAGCTCACAAAAATTTTTTGGTGTTCTCCTTTTGGGAAATAAAGCAAACGGCAAATTGTACTCCCGGGGGGAAATTCAGATTTTTGCCACACTGGCCAACACAGCCTCCATTGCATTGGAAAACTCTTTCATGTATGAATCCCTTAAGGAGAGCCGGGATCAGGTTCACCAGATGTTTAACAAGGTCATCCAGGCGGAAAAGCTTGCGACCATCGGTGAAATGACTGCAGTTTTTACCCATGAAATCAGAAATCCCCTGGCAATCATCAGAAGCAGTGCTGAATTTCTTGCCGACCAGAAACGGGATCGTAAAATCCAGGAAGAATTATTGTTCAATATCCTCCAGGAGATTGATACCCTCAATATCGTGATTAACAACACCCTGGGGTTGGCCCGGTATAAACCCCCTGAATTCAAACCGGTTGATATCTGTCGGCAAATCAGATTGCTAAAAGACCAATGGACAAGATCAGTTGAGCATCGCTCAAATGTTGATATTTTCCTGGAACTACAGGCGCCTGTTCCAGCCATCCATGCCGATGAAAAACAATTGTCCCAGGTTTTTGTTAATCTGATCATGAACAGTGAAGAGGCCATGCCCGAGGGGGGGCAGATAAAAATCAAGGTTTATGATGCACCCCGGAATAATGGTATTGTCCTGCTTTTTAAAGATACAGGACCCGGTATTTCCCAGGAGCATGAAAAAAATATTTTTAAAAAGTTTTATACCGAAAAAGAAAGCGGGCTTGGGCTGGGTCTTGCCGTTTGCGATCAGATCGTCAGTGCCCATAACGGTTCAATCATCCTTGAAAATAGAAAAGAACAGGGGGCCTGTGCTCGGGTGTGCCTGCCCTATCACCCCCATAAAAAATATGCCGAACAACTGTGAAGCAACTTAAGGAGGGAAAAAATAAAAAATGCCGAAAAGAATTCTGGTTATTGATGATGAACTGCGAATGCGGCGGATTCTCCAGCTCCTTTTAGAGGAAAACCACTTTCTTGTCAAAACAGCTGGTGACGGGGTGGAAGGGATGGTCGCCTGGAAAGAATTTAACCCCCATGTGGTCTTAACAGATATCAAGATGCCTAAGGCGGACGGACTTGAAATCCTGGCGTTTAAACAAAAGAATCATTTAAAAGCACCGTTGATCATCCTGACGGCTTTCGGGACCATTGAAAAGGCTGTTTTTGCCATTAAACAGGGGGCATACGACTATTTGACAAAGCCTTTTAAAAATGATGAAGTCATTAAGGTTGTCCGGAGTGCCGTTTTAAAAATCGACGGCCCATCCGGTTCAGAGGCTGAAAATCATAATATTATTGGGTCCTCCGAAGCTGTAAAAGATATTCTTGACGATATAGCCATTGTATCAAAGACCAGAACATCGGTGCTGATAAGCGGGGACAGCGGAACCGGAAAAGAACTGGTTGCCCGATCAATCCACCGATTGAGTGACCGCAGGCAAAAACAAATGGTCAAGGTAAATTGCTCAGCCATACCCTCGGAGCTTTTGGAAAGTGAATTGTTCGGCCATGTAAAAGGATCTTTTACAGGTGCTGTATCCAACAGGATAGGAAGCTTTCAAAAGGCGGATAAAGGCATCCTTTTTCTGGATGAAATCGGAGACCTTCCCATTGGCCTTCAGCCAAAACTACTCCATGCTGTAGAGGATAAAACCGTTACAGCTGTGGGCGCATCAAAATCCCAGCATGTGGATATTAAAATTATAGCCGCTACAAATAAAGATCTTGCAGCCATGATTGATGCCAATACTTTTAGAAAAGATCTTTATTTCAGGCTCAACACCTTTAATATTCATCTGCCGCCCTTAAGAAACAGACCTGAGGATATTGACGAATTGGTTCAGTCCTTTATCCGGCGATTCTCCACGGAATTTGAAAAATCAGTACAGGGTATCTCACGCCAAGCCCTTGACTGGTTAAAAGAGTACCCTTGGCCGGGAAATATACGTGAACTTAAAAATGTCGTGGAAAGAGCTGTGTTAAAGACCCAGGCCCATGAAATAGACGTGGTGGATTTTCCCAAAGATTTTAACAGCAATGCGTTTGATGAGGTCCCGACAGGTCTTGACCTTGAAGCAAAGGAAAAACAATTAATTATCAGAGCCCTGGAAAAAACAGGCGGAAACCAGGTCCAGGCAGCAAAGTTGCTGAATATCTCAAGAAATACCCTGCGGTATCGGTCAAAAAAATATCTTGAGTAATCCTGTTCCGTATGAAAATCCAGAGAGCAGTACCCAAATTTTGATTGATGATGTTATGGTAAAGAGGCAAGCATAATTCCGTCCCGGGGGCATAAAACCGAAACGAGGGAAACGAAAATATATCCACAATACAATTGCCCATATATCCAAAAAAGACATGGGTAAATATGTGTTAAATGATACCATTCTCTATTCATTCAGTTGGTATCAGAATGCCGCGACCCTACTAACCCTGGCCGGGGAAATGGTAAAAATGGTGAATTCTCCGTAAACTAAGAACCGCAAATCTAACGTCTGCCACCGCTCCATTTGAGTCTGGTTTCCACCCGGGTGGTGTCGGGAATAAGCAAAGGCCGGTTGGTCAGGGTGAAGGGGCAGATGGGGGTTAAGATAATGGAGCTTCTATTTTTTTTATAGATTTCGAAAAAACGTCACACCCTCTTTGCATTTTGTATTGCGATCTTTTTGGGCTATTTCATTATAGTAGGAATCGCAACGCTGCTTTGCATTTGTTGCAGCCTGGTCCGGATTTGAAATCCCTTTAAATCTATTGTCAATGTAATAATCACTGCCTCTTTTAAATGGATTGTTGTTTCCAGCGCATATGCAGTTAGTGATCTTTCGGGCTACACCTAAGGTACCTGCCCCAACCATGGACGGTATAAAAAGAAAAATAATCAACAGAGTAATCGGAATAACTTTTTTCATAACAACTCCTTATGAATTTATTGACACCTTTATTGTCACTTAATTATCATATCATACATAACAGCAAGAAACGAGCCTGGCTTTTTGATGTCCGAATACTTGTTCATGAAAGCCAGCGTAATACAGCAAACTTTTGACACAATCATCTTCGATGAACTATTGCTTGTATACAGCCTATTGAAGTAGCTGACACAGCCTCAAAACAGGCACGGATGATATCTCTTGCCAGATTGCCAAGTCCGGCTTGGTCATCCGGTTCAATCCGGTCACCAATATAAACATTAAACCCGGAATGATGCCAGGATAGCATATTCTCAAAAATGTCTACACGTACAAGAAAAAGTCAATAAATATTCATGGCCGCAAATCTAACGGCTGCCACCACTCCATTTGAGTCTGGTTTTTAATACCTTGAAATAGGATTGATCCTCAAAGGAGAGGGTTTTGACGGCATTGCGGCGTTTCTTGATAAATATTTTATCGGTCATTCCAAGGGCTACAAATAGGCCAAGCAGTGGAACATCCCGATCGTCCGTGTGGGCTTCCCCATCCATGACCGTTTTGGCGGCCAGCGCATCTTGCACCTTGGCTACAAGGGCGCACTCAATTTGTTCGACATGATCGTCAATACGATCATTGAAAAGAAGCAGACCG
>JAFLJU010000517.1 GCA_022712835.1 Desulfobacteraceae bacterium | reverse complement strand
GCATATCCTCCTATGTCTATATGTAAAAACTTAAAGCTTTGTAAAGGATAATAAAAGAGGACAGAACAACTATTTCACAGGGGGGCTGATCGCGAACTCATTCATTTTGTATAACAGTGTTTTGTAGCTGATCTTGAGTATTTTAGCGGCCTTGGATCTGTTCCATCCCACTTTTTCAAGAACAAAGGTGATCACTTGTTTTTCCACCTTGTCAGAGGCCAGTTTTTTGATTTTTTTCAGTGAAAGATCTTCGAATAATTTTTCAGAACTGGTGGAAAGATCTACAAATTCTGAAATGATATTCAATTGATCATGGTTCACCTCATTGTGAAGAAAAGGGGTGGATTTATGGGTTTCGGGGAAAGATTCCGGAACGATACCTTCAGAGGGCGAGCTGGGTAGCTCCTCAATGATTTTTTGCCAGGAGTTTTCCACCATCTGTTTTTTGATACAGTTTTGCAACTGCCTTACATTGCCGGGCCAGGGATAGTTGCACAAAAAGGCGAGGGTGTCGGCATCGGGTTTGCTGCCCAGGTTGTTGGGATATTGGGTTTTGTATAATCTGAAATAATATTCAATAAGGGAGGGAATGTCCTCTTTTCTTTGTCGCAGGGGGGGGATATCAATCTTAATGATATTGAGTCGGTAAAAAAGATCTTCCCTAAATGTTTTTTGCCGGATGCTTTCTTCCAGGTTGTGGTTGGTTGCGGCAATCACCCATACATCGGTTTTAAATTCCTGGTCAGACCCCAGGGGAGAGAATTCGCCGCTTTGGAGAACATGTAGCATTTTGGACTGAAGTGCCAGGGGCATGTCACCGATTTCATCCAGAAAAAGTACCCCTCTGTCTGCTGTCTGGAATTTACCGGCACGTTTTTTATGGGCCCCTGTGAACGCACCTTTCTCAAAGCCATATAGTTCACTTTCCAAAAGAGTTTCAGGCAAGGCTGCGCAGTTTATTTTAACAAAATTTTGCTTGGATCGATTGGATTCTTCGTACAACCTTTGTGCCACCACCTCTTTTCCCACACCCGTTTCTCCGGTAATCAATACATTAAGGCAGGTATTGGCCACGTGATTGATCAGTTCTTTAATCTTTAAGATTGATTTGCTGACGCCGATTAGAGGTGTGGTCATAGATTTTTACTCTTTTGGGTTGTCGGTTTCGTTAAGAAGGATTGCGACTTTGTCCTCAATTTTGAATAAATCGATGGGCTTGAAAAGGACAATATCTGCTTGTGCTTCCGAGGCCAGGGCACCGGGTTGATCCCCATAACCTGTTATGGCAATTATTTTCAGGTGGGAAAATTCTTTTTTTACAATGGAAATAAGTCCCACACCACTGATGTTCGGCATAACAAGGTCTGTAATCAGACAATCAAAAAACAGGGCTTCGTCCCTCAATAATTTTAAGGCGACAAATCCATCAACAGCTGTTTTTACTTCATAGCCCATTGAATTGAAGAACTCATAGAAGGTCGATAAGATGTCTTCATTGTCGTCAACAATCAGAAGTCGTTTCGGGTCGGCCATTTAGTGCCCCTTGTTAATATGGAATAATTGTTCGAATATCAGTCCATATAATAGATTTGTTAAGACTTGCAAGGAAAAAATCAAAAAAAGGGCAGAATTCTGTGCTAATTTATATACGACACCGTGATATATATGAAAAATAATAGAATGAACAAGAGCCCACCCGGTTTGTCTACTCCCTTTTTTACAAAGGCCATAATTCCCAGTACAAAACAGATAACGATCATGAAGGGAAATTGGAAACTATGAAGAGATGGATCAATGGACATGGGGTTAAAGATTCCCACCACACCCATGACCAGACAGATATTGAACAAATTGGAGCCCACCACATTGCCCACCGAGATATCACTTTCTCCTCTGGCAGCAGCCACGGCAGATGTGGCAAGTTCCGGCAGGGAGGTGCCAAGGGCAACCACCGAAATGCCGATAAATGTTTGGGAAAGCCCCATTCGGCTTGCAATGACAATGGCCTCTTGCACCACAAAATTGGCACCAAAGGAAAGCATAATAATTCCCAGTACGATGTAAAAACCATTTTTGAGCAATTGTTTAAAAGGACGGTCGATTGGAGGAGTTTGCCCATTGGATTTATCCTTGGCGGTGAGGAACCCATAGACCAGAAAAATGATGAGAAACGCTATTAGAACAATGCCGTCTATTCGGGTGATTTTGGAATCCATACAGAGCACCCAGAAGACCATGGAAACAAAAATCATATAGGGGATTTCAACCATTACCACCTGGCGTTTGATGGCAACCGGGCGTATAATTGCAGAAATTCCAAGGACAAGGGTAATATTAATGACATTACTGCCCAGAATATTTCCTATGGAAATACCACCGGATCCTTTAACCGCTGCCACAAGGCTGACCAGAAGTTCCGGGGCCGATGTGGCAAGAGAGACAATGGTCAGTCCGATAATAACCGGACGAACTGCAAACATGACAGCTGTTGATGCTGCCCCCTCCACCAGAATAGAGGACCCGAAATAAAGCAGGGCAAGGCCCGTTAAAAGCATGAGTGACTGTATAAACACGGTTTTCCTAAGTTATAGCTGATTATCAGGTTAAGCTTCTTGCCTAAAAGTTAAATAAATATTATAAGGCGTGAATAATATAGTAGTATTTAATTTTTAGCAATTGGTAATTTTGAACACAATGAGGGAGTTCCAATGATAAAAAGTATTATAAGAGGTACCGGTATATTTGTTCCCCCCAATCTGGTGACCAATAAAGATCTTGAAAAAATAATGGATACCAATGATGAGTGGATTCAGCAACGAACCGGGATTAAACAAAGATATTGGGTATCCGAAGAGGAGCCGATGGGAGCCTCTGATCTCGGTTTTGAGGCTGCTAAAAAGGCGCTTGATGCCGCCGGATGGACTGCCGAGGATTTGGATTTTATCATATTTGCCACCTTGAGCCCGGACATCATGTTTCCGGGAGGTGGCTGTTTGCTGGCGGCCAAACTGGGATTAAATTCAACCCCGGCCCTGGATATTCGTCAGCAATGCACCGGTTTTTTGTATGGGTTTGCCACGGCAGATTCCTATATCAAGAGCGGCCTTGCCAAAAAGGTGCTTTTCGTGGGCGGAGAAGTTCACTCTACCGGACTTGACAAGTCCACCCGGGGCAGGGATGTCACCGTTATCTTTGGAGATGGGGCAGGGGCCTTGTGTATCGAAGGGGTGGAGACCCAGGAGACCGTCGGGTTGTTGGCCTCGGTTCTCCATGCAGATGGAAATTTTGCAGATTCTTTGATGACAGAATTGCCGGCATCCAGACTTTTTAAGCGAAATCCGGAAGGGGTTCCCCTTGATGATCCAAGGTATTTTCCGGTCATGGATGGGCCGCGCATTTTTAAAAAAGCGGTCCGGCTGCTGCCAAAGGTAACCCAGGAAGTGCTTGAAAAAGCCGGGATCGAGCTTGATCAGATTGATCTTATCGTTCCCCACCAGGCAAACAAGCGGATCAACCAGGCATTTGGGCAGTTTTTAAAGCTTCCCGATGATAAAATCTTTCATAATATTGAAAAATATGGGAATACCACCGCTGCCAGTATCCCCATTGCCCTCCATGAAGCCATTGAGCAAGGAAGAACCGGTAAATCTGGCCAGACAGTTCTCTTTGTTGCACTGGGTGCAGGTCTTACCTGGGGGGCTTCGGTTTATAGGTTTTAGTAAAATGTTTTTTAGGGCATGAAGGGATTTTTTCTTCATGCCCTTCATGTACTTCCTGCTATACAAGGAATCTTAAATTGGAAATGATCCAGCTATTATTCCCAAAACCCCTTAAACAATGTCTCCAGATAAAATTTCTTTGCATCTTCCAGGTGATCAAATTCATACGATCCTTTATCTGATCCCTTATTAATAGCTTGGTTTTTAAGGCCAATTTCTTTTCGGATATCAGCGGCCATCCCTTTCCCTAATTCCACCCCGAATTGGTCAAAGGGGTTAATGCCCAGAATAAACCCTTCAAACACTGTCCTGGCTTCATAAAAAGCCAACAGGCTCCCCAGGCTTTCCGGGGACAGGTCATTGATGAGGATTAAAGAGGAGGGTCTGTTGCCGGGAAAACATTTTGCAGGTAAGGCATCCTCTTTGCCCATGGCAAGGGCCAGGGTCTGGGCGATCATATTGGCCCAGAGTTCCTGGTGATTGGTGACTTCCTTTGATCGGGCACACTCCCCTTTGTAGGCGGGATTGACCACACCGATAAACTCAATGGGAAAGGCCGGCCCCTGGTGGGCCAGTTGAAAGAAGGAATGCTGGGCATTGGTGCCGGGTTCTCCAAAAATGATGCACCCTGCAGGCCGGGTAAGAAATTGACCGTTAGAAGATGTCTGTTTACCAATGCTTTCCATGTAAAGCTGCTGCACATGGGCAGGTAATCTTGACAGTCCGCTGGAATAGGGGATGATGGCCTGGGCCGGGTAATTGAGAAACAGGGTGTTCCAGATACTGATCAGGGCCGACACCAGAGGAATGTTTTGGGATTCCGGTGTTGTCAGGGCATGGGTATCCATGGTGTGACTGCCCTTTAAAAAGCGTTCAAAATTATCAAATCCAAAGGCAAGGCTTAGGGGCACACCGCCTACGGCCGAGGTAACAGAGAAACGGCCGCCGATAAAATCAAACATATGAAAGGCCGCTAGAACCGGATTTGATGGATCATCCCCCGGGCTTCCCTTGGCTGTTACCGTTACCAGGTGATCTTCTGGGAAAAGGCCATGTGCCTTTAGAAATAATTTTGTCTGGGCCAGATTGGCCATGGTTTCTGTGGTGGTATATGATTTTGAGATCACGATCCACAAACAGGTCTCAGGATCAATTTTTTTGATCACCCCACTAAAATTATCGATATCCACATTGGGCAGAAAGTGCAGCATGATTTTCGGGTCAATGGATTGTTTCAAGGCTTCAAATGCAAATTCACACCCCAGATAGGACCCGCCAATACCAATGACAACCGCCTGGGTGAAATCCTTACCCGTACTTCCCGTAAGTTTGCCCTGGTGGATGTCATTGGAAAAGTCATAAATTTCACGGTTAACACGGTTCATTTCAGAACCAACATCCACCCCGGCAACCCCTCCACCAACGATTGGTCCTTGCTTTAAAAATGCCCGAGCTTCCGTGTGCAACGCGGCTCTCTTTTCAGTTGTATTTACAAGTTTGCCCCTAATCATATCTGAAAAGCTCTGGCAGGCCTTTGTTTCTTTTGCAAGTTGGATCAGATTGTTAAATACATCTGCATCAAGCCGTTGGCGGGAAAAATCCAGGAAAAAGTCTTTGGTTTTCAGAGAAAATTCGGAGAATCTATCCGGTTGCTGGATCAGCTGTTTTAAATGATAGGGGGGTGTTTCAAAACCGGTTGCGTGATCCGTCAATTTTTTAAAAACACCTAAGTTCCGGGGCATATCCGGATGGAGCAGGCCCTTTGGCATCATTTTTCTCTCCTGTTTTTTCTTCTCTGGTTTGAGTTGTTTTACAATAATTACCAACCTCTTGAGGATCTGTAAATAAAATTCATTTGAAAAACCTTGACAATTAAACCCCAAGATAATTAATACTGGATTCATGAAAACTAAAAAGATAGAGTTGTTGTGCCAAAAAGGGGTTAATATTCCCAATCCAGAATCGGTTTATATTAGTGAAGATGTAAATATAGAAAGGATCTCAGGGCAGGGGGTTACCCTATATGCCGGTACGAAGATAATCGGAAAGAGATCTTTGATTTTACCCAATGTCCGGATCGGCTATGAGGCACCTGTTACCCTGGAAAACACGTTGGTGGGGGAAAATACCCAACTTAATGGGGGATTTTTCCAGGATGCTGTTTTTGCAGGAAACAATATCTTCGGTTCCGGTGCCCACGTCCGGAAGGGAACCATTCTCGAAGAAGAAGCCAATGCCGCCCATACGGTTGGATTAAAGCAGACCATTCTTTTCCCTTTTGTCACCCTGGGCAGCCTGATTAATTTTTGTGATTGCTTTATGGCCGGCGGCACCAGCCGGAAAAATCATTCCGAGGTGGGATCTTCTTTTATCCATTTTAATTATACCCCTAACCAGGATAAGGCCACAGCTTCCATGATGGGAAATGTTCACCAGGGAGTTATGCTCAACCAGAGTCCGATCTTTCTGGGAGGGCAGGGAGGGCTTGTGGGACCCCTTCGTTTAGGGTTCGGATGCATCAGTGCTGCCGGGTCCATTATCCGTAAAGATGAACTTAAAAATGATCGGATGGTTCTGGGGGGAGGGTTCAAGGAAATGTCCCTTCCCCGACGGATGGGGGTATACTCAGGAGTGGATAGAGTGGTCAATAACAACATTGCCTATATTGCCGGGTTAATTTCTTTAAGGGCTTGGTATCACAATATAAGACCTCTTTTTGGTCATGATCAATTGTCTTGCGAACTGATTTTGGGGATGCAAAAAAATTTGGATGACTGCATCGACGAACGTATCAAACGGTTGTGGGGTTTTCACGAAAAGTTAAAGCTTTCTGAGCAAACATTATCGGCTGGCAACAAGGGTAAGCAAACAACTGCCCTTTGTTTGCATCATGCGGCGTTTAAAATCCTTGAAAGTGCAGCAGATATTTTTAATACCCAAATATCCTCGGACCAGATGACCCGAGATGGTGAGTCATTTGTCCGTGCAATTGAACTTTCGATTAAAGACAAAGGGAAAGACTATATTGGCGTTATTCAAGATTTAGATCCACAAGTGGCCTTGACAGGAAGCCGCTGGCTTTATGAGATTGAAAATAAAATTACGACCCCTTTGTTGTTTGTGTAAAAAAACTCAAATATTTAAATTACAGATTAAAAAAACAGGAACGTATCTTAAGATGGGAAAACTTTTTGGAACCGATGGTATCCGGGGCAGGGCAAACCTTTACCCCATTACTTGTGAAGTTGCTTTGAAAATTGGGCAGGCGGTGGGGGTGTTCACACTAAAGACAGACCACAAAGCTATTGTCATTGGAAAGGATACCCGGGAAAGTGGTGATATGCTTGAATCGGCTCTGGCGGCAGGCATCGCATCTGTCGGGGTGGATGTGCTCCTGGCAGGCATCATCCCCACTCCTGGTGTGGCATATTTAAGTTCCTGTCTTGATGGCGTGGGAGCGGGGATTGTTATCTCAGCTTCCCACAACCCCTGGCATGATAATGGAATTAAAATTTTCAGGCAGGGGGGGGTTAAGCTCAGCGATGCCCAGGAGGAGGAAATTGAATCCCAAATATTAGGCGATAATAATGTTCCACGGGAAAGATCGGGAAAAATATCAATAATTTCAGATAGTTTGAGCATATACTCGAAATTCCTTCTCGATAAGTTTCCATTTTGGAAACAAGATCCCAAGCTAAAAATTATTATTGATGCGTCCAACGGGGCGGCTTCTGAAGTCTGCCGTTTGGTCTTTAATAAAGAATTGTTTGACGTACAATTTATCCATAATAGTCCCAATGGTATCAATATTAATGATAATTGTGGCTCCCAGCACACCCAGGACCTTCAAGACCAAGTGTTAAGGGAAAATGCAGATATTGGGCTTGCCTTTGATGGGGATGCTGACCGGTTGATTGCAATTGATGAGTTGGGTATGTCCATAACGGGTGATAGAATTCTGGTAATTTGCGCAAAATTTGCCAAAGAGAAGAATCGGTTAAAGAACAATATAGTTGTAAGTACAATCATGAGTAACATCGGTTTGACTAAGACCCTTGAATCCCTTGATATTCTTCACGTGCAATCCGATGTCGGGGACCGGAAGGTGTTGGAAGCTATGGGTCGTTCCGGTGCAATGATGGGCGGAGAGGATTCCGGGCATATGATTTTTGGGGA
>JAFLJU010000691.1 GCA_022712835.1 Desulfobacteraceae bacterium | reverse complement strand
GCAGGAAGTTCAGCGAAAAAAAGAGGAGTGCTGATTATGGAAAAAGAAATCAAACAGGAATTCAACGAAAAGATCAGAAACCGCATGCTCGTTCGTATGTTGTTCACAACGGCGATAGTTCTTGTTGTCCTTGGTTGCGTTCTTTATGTTGTCTCTCTTAATATTATAGAAAAACAAGCCACCCAGCAGGTTATTGCCAAACTAGCCAGGGCATCAGAAAGGATGGATTTCTGGCTTCAGAATAAGGGAATAGTCGTTAACTCAATGGCCTTGGTTTTAAGTCACCAGGATGATCTTTCATCTGAAAATATCTCCACCTGGCTGACAGAATTTGCTGAAAAAAATAATTCCAAGGCAGGTTTTGTTGGTCTTGAAAATGGCGATTACATTGATCCGGCCTGGACTCCTGAGGCAGATTATGACCACAAGACAAGATCCTGGTACCAGGAGACCAGGACGCTCAAAAAACTTCATTTTACTACTCCTTATATAGATGGTGATACAGGGAAGGTTGTCTTGTCATGTACCGCACCCATTTTTAAAAACGGTGTTTTCCTAGGGGTGGTTGGTATTGATGTATTTCCTGGCAATGTGCTGGATTACATCCGTGATTCTGCTGAGGAAACAGAATATCAGGGTATCGTTGTAGACTCCAAAGGGAGGTATATTATCCATCCCCAAGAAGAGTTTATCATGAAAAAACGGGTTCAGGATTCTCACATGGCCCTGGATTATGAGAAGTTTATTAAAAAGCATGAACCCCTAGTTATCTCAGGCGAAGAAGAATTCTATGCTTTTTGGCCCATTAGATCAGCAGACTGGACAGCATTATTTACGCTTAATCGATCAGTGGTCAATCGACCAGTAAGACACCTGGCCATGTTTTTCATGTTTGGCGCTATCATAGCTCTCGTGGTTCTGGGGTTTATGATTGAAAAGGTTGGCCAAATTCTTACCAAGCCAATTCTAAGTCTTGCTGACGGAGCCGAAAAAATCACCCATGGAGATTATGATTACAGGGTTCAGGTTGTAAATCACGATGAAATCGGTTTTCTTTCCCATAGTTTTAATCAGATGGCATCCGGTCTCAATGAACGGGAGAAAATCCGGTCCGAGCTTGTTCTGTCCAAGGCAGAACAGGCAAAACTTGAAGGGGAAATGCAGGCTGGACAGCGGATTCAGATGGCTATGTTGCCCCAGGATTTTATCCAATCCGAGAGTGTCAATCTCTATGCCATATATAAATCAGCGAAAGAGGTTGGTGGGGATTTTTATAATTTCTTTGAGCTGTCCGATGGCAGGATTGCGTTTATGATCGGAGATGTTTCTGGTAAAGGTGTGGCGGCTGCTTTGTTTATGGCGTTGACCAGTATGAGCTTGAAGATTAGTTGCAGCGTGACAAATGATCCGGCAACCGCTCTTTCAGCAACCAATGATATTCTTTCAGCCCATAATGAACAGTGTATGTTTGCGACGATCTTCATGTGCTATTTTGATCCGTCAAATAATGAATGCGTGTTTGCCAATGCGGGTCATAATCCACCAATGATTTTGAGTGAGGATGGCAGTATTGAATATTTCTCACAGGTTGAGGGCATTGCGGTTGGGTTTCAAGAGAATATGAAATATACCTCAAAAAAAATGATCTTAGGGCCCGGACAATCCATTGTCTTATACACTGATGGCATCACAGAGGCCCACTCTCCTGATAAGGAATTGTATGGTGAAGAACGTTTGGAAAAACTCCTTTCTGACAACAAGGGCGCTAGCGTCCAGGAGTTATGTGAAAAAACCCAGGACGCGGTGATGGAGTTTCAAAAAGACAAGCAGTTTGATGATATTTCCATGCTTGTTTTTAAGCGAACTTGAAAATGGAGGATATCCTGGCCACTGCGGGGAAGAACCCTGGGGATTTGGGATAAAACAATTCCAGACTATTGACAATCTGCCTGGATTTGGTAGACATGGAGATGGGAAACTTAAGATAATTTTCCTGATTCTCGTCAGATGCTCAATTGATACCCGTTGTTGGAAATTGACCTATGCAGTTTTATTTTTGTGCATATTAACAGACAACTATAAGGAGATCGCCATGAGTACACCAAAACATTGCCCGGGTTTTGAAAATTTTAAAAATTTACAATCCTTTACCTGTAAATGCCCCAAATGTGATGAATCAAAAGAAATTTTTTCCGATGAGTTTGAAAAAATCCACAAGTGCGGTAAGTGCGGAGAAGAAATTGATTTTACCTCCTGCACCTACGAAGCAGGGTAAGCCTTCCTGCCATTTTCTGCTGGGAAACTATTCCTGGCAGAAAATGGATCATTCCGGTTTCAACCCGATTTTGTATTCCTTCATTTTTTTATACAGCAGGGTTCTGTGGATTCCCAGAAGCCTGGCCGCCTTTGTCTTATTGTATCCGGTTTTGGCAAGGGCCTGGTAAATTGCCTTTATCTGGGCAAGATTTTGGGTGTTTTTCAAGCTGGCCCGGGTGGGCTCCTTTGTCTTCTTATCTGAGAACGCCATGGAAAACGGCAGGTCTCCTTTGTAAATCATATTGTCTTCTGATGCATACATGGCACGTTCCAGCACATTGGACAATTCCCTGACATTGCCTGGCCAGTCATGGGAGAGCAGCTCCTGTTCAGCCATTTTCTCAATCTTCATTTCTGAAAGATCCGCTTCCCGGGTCATTTTTTGGATCAAGTGCCTGGCAATAGGGAGAATATCCTCCCGTCTCTCCCTTAGGGGCGGAATCTCAATGGGGATCACATTGAGTCGATAAAACAGATCCTTACGGAATCTTTTTTGTTCGATCATGGCCTCAAGATCCTGATTGGTGGCACAAATTACCCTGAAATCAGACCGGATCATCCGGGTTCCCCCAACCCTTTCAAATTCTTTTTCTTCCAGAACCCGGAGCAATTTCGGTTGCATCTCCAGGGGAAGATCCCCCAGTTCGTCCAAAAAAATAGTGCCCTTGTCCGCCAGTTCAAATTTCCCCGGTTTTCCCGTGGCCTTTGCTCCGGTAAATGCCCCGGCCTCATACCCGAACAATTCCGATTCCAGCAAGTCCTTTGGAATGGCAGCGCAATTAATCCGGATAAAGGGATGAAGACTTCTTTTACTGCCGTGGTGAATGGCCTGGGCAAAGAGTTCCTTGCCCGTGCCGGAGTCACCGGTGACCATGACAGTGGAATCATTGGAGGCGGCCCGGGCTGCCTGTTGCTTGAGATATTTGATCTCCCGGCTTTTTCCAATAATGCTGTCACAGGTGTACCGGGTGGATTTTAAATCAAACAATTCCTTTTCATAGGCTTTTACCTTTGATTCCAGCAGAGAAAGCTTTTCCGCCAGCAACCGGACTTCAGAAATATCCCTGAAAACGACCTGGCCATATACGGCAATCACTTGTCCGTCTTTTTTTATGGGGATACGCTGGACCACCATTTCGGTCTTGTTGATGTGCTGGGATTTGTTGATCTCAGCTTTTCCTGTCCTTGCCACCAGGTGCATCCGGGTATTTTCAAACACCTCGGTGCAATGTTTGCCGATCTGCTCTTCAGGATTAATTCCTAGAAATCGCCCATAGGGCTCGTTCAAATGGGTGATCCGGCCTTGGGGGTCAATGACCGTGGCCCCATGGTTGATACTGTTAAAAATAGAGTGATACATTTCCAGCTCTTTTAAGAGCACCTGCCTGGGTATTTCCAGTTCTTTCATTGTCTTTAGTCGCCTCCCAATGACTTATTAAAAATGTATCAAACACACTACATGTAGACTTTATACTACAACATATTCTCTATATTTTGTTTTCCAAAAAAAGTCGAGAAAAAAGATAACCCTCTTAAATTATAGCGGTTTAAAAAAATAAGTTCGGAATTTTATTTATGGTCTGAAATTTGCTCTCTTTATGAAAATACAAGGTGAAAAGAGAAAGAGGAAGATGTCAATGGGGCAAGTATTAACCGACAAATAATTAGGAAAATAAAGGAGCGATATGGAAATCCAGGAACCTGAAATTTTGGACTATGAAATTCTGACCATTAAAGACAAGAATTTTACGCAAGAAAACGTCTGCATCATCACCGGGGCCGGCAGCGGCATTGGACGGGCAACCGCCATAGCAGCGGCCAGGAATGGACTCATGGTGGCAGGACTTGATATCAATGAACAAGAGGGGCAAAAAACCTGCCAGGCGGTTGAATCCCACGGAGGAAAAATGGTCTTTATCCAGGCAGATCTTTGTGACGATGATGCGCTGACCGCTGCAGTGGCCACCGCCGCAGCCCTGGGCCAGATAAAATACCTGGCGAATATTGCAGGAATTCAGCACATTGACAGTGTTGAGAACTTTCCCATGAAAACCTATGATATGATGCAGAACCTCATGCTCCGGGCCCCCTTCCTTCTATCCAAACTGGTGATTCCCCATATGAAAAACAGTGATGATCAGTTGGGTGTCATTGCCAACATGTCCTCTATCCACGGCCATATCTGCACCAAAAACAAACCGGTTTATAATTTGACAAAATTTGGGCTCCGGGGGTTGAGTCAGTCGATCTCCGCTGAAGGAAACGGTAAAATCCGCTCGTTTACCGTGAGTACGGGATTTGTGAAAACCCGGTTGGCCCTGAACCAGATCGCTGACCAGGCAGAGCAAAGAGGAATTTCCCGGGATGAAGTTATTGAGAATGTCATGATGGGCAAATCCAGAATCAAAGAGATGATGACCCCCATTGAGGTGGCCAATATGATCATCTTTGGATTTTCAAAACATGCCACCTACCTGGTTGGCGGGGATCTTCTTTTTGACGGCGGTTCCGTTCTTACCTACTGATCGTTTTGATGAAACGCGGGCAAACAATATTAGTGATAAAAAAAGGATACCCCATGGAAATAGTAGAAAAGGGAGAAGGGCCGGTTTTTACCAATCCGGACCC
>JAFLJU010000397.1 GCA_022712835.1 Desulfobacteraceae bacterium | reverse complement strand
CCTTTCTATTGGTGGCTTTGTCTGTTCCTGTTCCTGTTTCTGTATCTGTCACGTATGCACCGAAAATTATCGAACAATATCAATATGTTTAACAAACATTCAACTGTCATTTATATTTATTGTATAGCAAGCAGAAACAGATCCCAGGATCAGGTATCCAAACATTTCGACATTCTTTGTTTTGAAGATAAACGAAAGAGTAACGATAATGGATGAACAGATCATAAAAAATACGGGTTTGGGGATATGCTTGAGGATGACTCGTCCAAAATGGGCAAAACGGATGTGGGTCACCATCAGAGTGATCGAGAGACTTGTTAGTCCCCACAATATGGGCGGTGTAGCAATCAGAGATGCCCCCAGAACGATCAAGGCGCCCGCAGGACTGGGAAGGCCGTTGAATATCCCCTCGGGCAGGTCGGTCCGGTTTTTATCCTTTGCGATGAACCGGACGAGGCGAAATGCAACACCGAGAATAAAGAGTCCACCGAAAAGCCAGGCAAAAGTCCCCCCCTTTTGTATGATCACATAGGCGGGTGCCAGTCCGAAACTGACAAAATCAGCAATGTCATCCAAATAAGGTCCATATTTGGTACCCCCGTGCTTTAGTGCCATGCGCCCGTCAAACAGGTCAAACAATTGTCCGATGATGATGATGCAAATGGCCCAGGCAAAAGAATGATTATGGGTAAGGATAAGGCTGGTTACCCCGCAGCAAAAATTAAGCCCTGAAAGGATATCTGCATAGAGCCGGTTGGGGATAAATTTAAAGATAAGCGATGCACCTGAAAGGATAATGCATCCCATGAGCACCCCATCGGCAATGTCGATTACTTCCGGGTTTTTGTCCATCAGGGCACATAAAATTACAAGGCCAAAGCAGATAATGGCTTTAATTTTTCCAAAGTTATTGGCCGCTCCGGAGAAGTTTATCCAGGTTAAAATCTTTCGGGCAAAAAACTGGCCGATAAGTTCAATGGTCACAAGTATCCATATCAATTCTATGGATAGGATGCCTCCATAAGCAAATCCAATCAGGGGGGGCAGATAGGTGAGTTTATCACACATGGGGTCCAGCCATTCTCCCCAGTGGGACCCCAGGTTGCACTGCCTTGCCACAATACCGTCAGCGCCGTCAAGAATTGCCGCAAAGGTAAAGATAAATATGGCAAAGGATTGATAGGGGGAGTAAAAATAGAGGCCAAACCCAAAGGCCGCCATGGCTGTCCGCCAGTAACAGATGGCGTTCGGATGCAACAGCCATAGGTGTGACATGATGTATTTTTGCATGGATGGCCTTTTAACCATCTGGGAAAACCAGAAATAAAAAATTATTCCAATACCAGCGGAAACAACAATCACCCAAAATCTTTCCATTTTATCATCTCAATAAAATTAAATTTATTTTTTCATACTTGATCCCTAGGCTTGGCAGGATCATCCTTGCCACAATTTCAGGCTATTTATCATTTTTACCCTTAATAGTCCATTCCTGGTTTTGAAAATTGCTTAAGGCCGTTGGTCAATGGAACAAATCGTTTAGCTTAAGGCGATGGTCTGGCCATCCTCCTGGATAATGGTTTTGGACAACAGGTCCCTTTTTTCCAATTCCACTTTTAGTTGTAACCGGGTTGTGGGGCAGTGATTCAACGCTTCCAGGTGATTGGCAATCACTTTGCCCGGTGCATTCCTAATAAAGGTGATGATCTCTTCCAGGGACATGAGAATGGGTCCCCCCACATCCAGGCTGGCGCTACCGGCTGGGATCACACAAATATCGGGCTTTAATTGGGTCAATGCGCGATCAACTTCATCGGTATAAACCGTATCCCCGGAGATGTAAATGGAGGGTTCCTTTGGAAGGGCAAGGAAAAAACCGGCCCCGTTGGCCATGAAATGGCGGCAGGGCCCCTTTGGGGCTGAGCATGGGATCAATCAGAATATGGGTTGACCCGGATTCAATTACACAGGTGGCGTTTCTCAAATGGTGGAGTTTCATTTGTTGTCCTTTTTGAAAGGGTATTTTGTCATGGGGGATTGTATCGAAGATTCCGGTATTTGAACAGTGTCAGGATTGACAAAAAAGGTGCGATATCAGTTCCTTTAGAAGATTGTTTAAAAAATCTACGGGCCTTTCCCCCAGAGCCTACCGGAAAAAATTTAGCCTTCTGCATTAACCGGCATAGCCGGAGCTAAGGTCTTTGCTTCTATACAACAAAAAATAAAACTCTCATAATTGCAATACCTTATTGCAAAACTTTGGCCGTAGTTTTATATGAATCTTGACGGTTTTGTGTTTTTTGAAGGGGGTTCTTGACAATTGAGACGACCGGTCATATCTTCCATTCATGAGAAAAACAATTCCAAAAACAGACGTCAGACTGAAACTGCTTGAAACCGGAATTCAGTTGTTTGCAAAGAACGGCTACAACGGCACCGGGATTAAGGAGATTGTGGAGGCGGTGGGGATCCCAAAAGGATCCTTTTATAATTATTTCAAAAGCAAGGAAGAGTTTACCGTTGAGATTATTGGGTTCTATTCGGATACCTTGACTCTCCATTGGGAGGCATTGCTTGAAAAAGGCCCCACAGAACCCCTTGCGGCCATGCGATATGGGTTTGAGATGATTATCTCCCATCATGAGCAAAGTGATGTGAGAACCGGGTGCCTTATCGGCAACCTGGCGGCAGAGATCAGCGAGGCAAGTGAGGCGTGCCGGCAAAAGATGTGTGATGCCACAACCACTTGGAAAAATCGAATTTCAGATCATATCGACCGGGGCCAGTCCCTGGGAACCATCCGAAATGATATCCCCCGGGAGGCCTTGACCGAGTTTATCTGGAATGCCTGGGAAGGGGCATTGTTGAACATGAAGATAGCCGGATCCACCCTCCCTGTAAAAGAGTGTATCCGGCTGTTATTTGATTTTTTCTTAAAACCCCTAGGCTGATCCATCGGCTTAAGGATCCAATAAAATTTTAAAAGGAGATATATGTCCAGATTATTTGAACCCACTATTATAAACGGCATGCGATTGAAAAATCGGTTTGTCCGGTCTGCCACCTATGAAGCAATGGCAGATCTTGACGGAAGGGCAAAACAGCCGTTGCTCGATTGCATGGCCGTTCTTGCCAAAGGAGAGGTCGGGCTTGTTATTACGGGGCACGCCCATGTTTTGTTGGAAGGCCAGGCCGGGCCCCGGCAGATGGGCATCTATTCCGATGCTATGATGGACTCTCTGAAAAGCGTGGTTTCGGCGGTTCAGGAAAATGGCGGGGCCGTGGCAGTGCAGTTGGCCCATGCCGGACAAAGGGCAATCGGAAAAGGGGCCCATGCCCCAATGGGACCAACAGATGTTGTGGAAGAGGGCGTTAAAGTCGCCACTCAAATGACAATTGATGATATTAAAAGAACGGTACACGCCTTTGGTGATGCGGCCCAAAGAGCGGTTGAAGCAGGGTTTGATGCCGTTGAGATCCATGCCGCCCATGGTTATCTGCTGAGTCAGTTTTTATCTCCCCATTATAATTTGCGGGATGACAACTATGGGGGAAGTCTTGAGAACCGGGCAAGGTTGCTTATGGAGGTTTATGGGGAAATCCGGCAACGAGTTGGCGAATCTTTTCCCATTCTGGTCAAGATCAACTCCGAGGATTTTCTTGAGAACGGGTTTACAACCCAGGAGATGCTCCAGGTGTCCCTGATGCTTGAAACCCTTGGGATGGACGCCATTGAGATGAGCGGCGGCACCTTTGAATCCGGGAAGCTCATTCCCTCCAGAGGGGGGACTTCAAAGTCTGAAGACAGGGAAGTCTACTATAAAGAGGCGGCCCTGGCTTTTAAGCAACAGATAAAAATCCCCCTTATTCTGGTGGGTGGGTTCCTTTCCTATCCCCTGGCCCAAGCGGCCATAGATTCAGGGGTAGCCGACTATATCGCCCTGTCAAGACCCCTTATCCGGGAACCAAATCTTGTTAAAAGATGGGCCCAGGGAGAGGTTCAAAAGGCCACCTGTATTTCATGTAACCGGTGTTTTTTAACCCTAGGGCTGGAAGAGGCACTGCATTGTTCCCAGGAAAAGAAGAACAACAACAAAAAAAAGGAGTAATCATGTCCCAAAATAAAGAAATCAACCGCAGGTTTGTGCTGGCTTCCCGCCCCCACGGGGCCCCGGTTTCGGAAAACTTTCGTCTGGAGACCACGAAGGTTTCAACCCCGAAAGATGGCCAGGTATTGCTTCGCACGGTTTACCTTTCCCTGGATCCCTATATGCGAGGGCGCATGAACGATGCACCTTCCTATGCAGAACCGGTTAAAATTGGCGAAGCCATGGTAGGGGCAACTGTTTGCCGGGTGGAAATTTCCAAACATCCTGACTATAAGGCGGGTGACTTTGTGCTGGCTTACAGCGGGTGGCAGGACTATTGTCTTTCCGATGGCACCGGCCTGACCCCCCTGGGAAATGATCCTAAAAATCCTTCCCATGCCCTAGGGATATTGGGAATGCCGGGGTTTACCGCCTACATGGGATTGTTGGATATCGGACAACCCAAAAAGGGTGAGACCCTGGTGGTTGCTGCTGCCACAGGGCCTGTGGGCGCCACGGTGGGACAAATCGGGAAAATAAAAGGGTGCCATGTGGTCGGTGTTGCCGGTGGGGCTGAAAAATGTCAATACGCAAAAGAAGTGTTAGGCTTTGATGAATGTCTGGATCATAAGGCCGAAGATTTTGCCGAACAACTTGGCCGGGCCTGTCCCAAGGGAATTGATATCTATTTTGAGAGTGTGGGGGGCAAGGTGTTTGATGCGGTTCTGCCCCGGCTCAATACAAAGGCGAGAATTCCTGTCTGTGGCCTTATTTCCCAATACAATGCCACAAAGCTTCCCGACGGGCCCAATCGCATGTCCCTTCTCATGAGCCAGATCTTGATTAAACGGCTGACGGTTCAAGGATTCATCATCTTTGATGATTATGGCCATCGCTACAACGAATTTGCAAAACAGATGTCCCAATGGCTTAGCAACGGTCAGATAAAATATCGTGAGCAAATGGTGGATGGATTAGAAAGTGCTCCCAAGG
>JAFLJU010000409.1 GCA_022712835.1 Desulfobacteraceae bacterium | reverse complement strand
CACACGTGAGATTGCAGACAATGTCTCCCAGATGTCCCATGGCATCCAGGAAGTCAATGAAAATGTATCTCAAAATGCAGGTGCTGCGGGAAAGATTGCTGAAGATATCAACGGGCTCAATGAAGAAGCGGCTGAGATGTCTGCCTCTGGTTCCAAGGTCAGCCAAAGTGTGGATGAATTATCAAAACTTGCGGCACAATTGCAGAAACTTGTTGCCGTGTTTAAAACAGAATAGCTCATAAAAATGCTCTCTTCTTCCATGATCCTCAGACCAGCCGTTCTCGGTGGGTGAATATGAACATGCTTGGAAACCTTTGTTCATCACAGGCACTCGTACAAAAAGCCCACCATATGATCGGTGCATGTTCCACGGACCTGTATAATCACTTGATTAGGCCCTTGGAAATTTCAACTTATGAGTTTTGACAAACAAAAAACAGATGAAGCATTGTTCAAATTGAATAGATCAATTATGAATGAAAGAAAGGTTTCTACGTGTTTAAGTTTGTGGAGTAAATTCATTAGGCATCGTGATGGGCAAAAATGTGTCAAATGTGGAAAAAAAGAAAGAATTTTAGGTCATCATATAATAAGAAAAAGCTTTCTACCTGAAGCACAATTAATGACCGGAAATGGAATAACATTGTGCAGTGATTGCCACAAATATATGCATGAAAAATTTAACAGAAAACCTGATATTTCAAAACCAATGGATGCTCAGGGTGGTGAGAAAATCGAGGTAATAACAGCATTATTTAACATTTCAGCTACAATTCCAAAAAAATTAAATGCTCGCCACCTGTTGATTAAATATTTAGAACCCTTCCAACACCCATTTGGATATAATTTTTGCCATATGTTTTTTTAATAATTCAATGGCCTTATCTCCTGTACAATGGGTGGCACCGACTTTCAGAACACCAAGATTTTTAAATTCTTTGATTACCATTTTAACGGCATCATCTGAATCGTCCAGCAGATGAAATCCGCCGATGACAAGATAGATCTCTTTATTGACAATCTCTTTTGCTTTTCTGATAATATTCAGAATTCCCGGATGTGAGCACCCTGCGATCAGAACCAATCCTTTGTTCGTATCGATGATCAGGGATTGTTCTCCCATTATCTCGCTGTTCATTTTTCCTGTCAGGAAAACATCCCTGGAAATTTCAACAGGTTTGTCGACAGGAACGGGTGTTGCACCGGTTTTTTGAATTTTATCCATAAAGGGCTGTGGAAATGAGCCTGGCACATAAACGCTAACCTGATTATGATCCGCCAGAAAATTAAAAAGATTTCCTGTATGGTCCGAATGGTTATGGGAAATAACAACCTGGGTAACCGTGTTCAGGCTTGGTTTTATTTTTTCGATATTATAATTAAATATTTCCTTTGACCTGCCGGTATCAAACAGAATCACCTTTTCGGTTCCCTCAATCAGGCAGGAAAATCCCCACTCTGCTTTCAGGCCTTGCGTAAAAACATAATTATCATAAAGAATGGAAATCGTAATGGTATTCTTTCCCATTGTTGGGGTGCTGGAAGCTGCAAACAAGACCAGACAGGAACAGATCAACAGTATAATTTTTCTTTTCATGGTATCCTTACCTTTTCCGGTGGTTTTGATCCGCCATCATTTTTCAGGTAAGAGCGCATCCTTATGCTTGAAAGGCGTTGAATGCGCTCTGTTTGGTTTAGGTTTTATTCATAAATTCCGGCGCCAACAATCACCATTGTCTCCGGCACCTTGGATACAAAGGATGATTTTTTACGGGGGGTATCACCTGCTTTTTTTATGTGCATATATTCTACCCATCCCTCGCCTTTCTCGTTGACGACCTTGATAAATTCCTGAAAAACCAGTTTGCCGTTTGCATCCATGTAATCTTTTTGGCTGAAATCCCGCATTCTTACCGGTAGATATGGATTGCCGACCATTTTGACCGTGTCCTCCATAAAACAAAAAACATAGGTGCCCTTCCGTACAAAAGGCCCCTGTTTGTCATTGATTTTTTCAAGGGTGGCGTCAAACCCTTTTTCTTTGATCATTTTTTTGGCTTCTTTTGTTATTGCCACGCAGTCTTCTTTTGTGGCTTTTTTTTCTGTTGCAAACCCGGAACATACCATGGAAAAGATAGCCAGTAGTGCCACCATCGTCATTGAAAATTTTTTTTGCATATCAAACTGCCTCCCTAAATAAATATGTTGTGGTTGATTGATCACTTTTGCCGACCATGTTTTATAATATAAAGCCTTTATATAAAGACATTATATTATAAAACATGGCCCGTTTGTCAAGGATTTTTTTTATTCTGTTTCCTTGCCTATTGTGGTAAATGCGCTTATTATAAAGCCTTTATATTATGAATAGGGAAGGTGATTTAATCCATGGTGCGAAAAATAAAATATTCAGCCGAAGATATCGTTATGCAGGCCTTTGAGCTGGCCAGAAAAAGCGGCTGGTCTGGTTTGTCAACAACGGCAGTGGCCAAGCAGATTGGCTGTTCGACCATGCCGATATATTCACATTTTAAGAATCTGGAAGAGTTGGAACATGCGGTCATGGAAAAATGTTGGGACCTATTGATGGAATATGAAGCCCAAAAATATACTGGTGACGTGTGGATCGATCAAGCCATAGGGTATGTATTTTTTGCCCGTGATGAAAATCAGCTTTTCCGTTGCATGTACGATGGACGACATCTGGAAAAACAACGGGAACTGCTTTTTGTTAACTGGGAGTATCTATGCAGTTTCTTACACGACTACCCTCCTTTTAAAGACGTGGATGAAGAAAAACTAAACCAACTTCGTTTTTCCCGTGTGATGATGACGCACGGACTGGCTTCGATGGTTAACCTGGGATGGAACCCTCAAATAAAAGAGGATGAAATTATAATTGAAAAGATAACTTCCGGCAGCAAGACTCTTTTGCAGGGGTTGCATAAATAGGTTAACATTTTTGGACCCCAAAACAGCCGCCTTCTTCTGGCTGTCCGGCGCCTTCCATCAGTTCAAACATAGTCTGGCACAGATTTCTGGTCAATTGTGGAATGTACCTTGCAATCTGTCGGCAGGGCGTTATTTTACATTAAGCAGTAATTTAAAATAAGAAAGCTGTTAATTCAAAAATTGAAATAAAAATATGAACAGAGATCTGCAAGGCCAATATATCAATATATCGACAGTTGGAGAAAAGGCTCAAGCATTCGTTCCAGCCCCGTTGCCACCGGCACCTCCCATTGAATGGTCATCCGAACTCAGGGAAAAATTTGACCAGGCTCTGTTGGCCCTTGGCCGCCTGGACAGTGTCTCAGTACTGCTTCCAGATACATCGCTTTTCCTTTATATGTATGTGCGCAAGGAAGCGGTGCTCTCGTCTATGATCGAGGGCACTCAATCATCACTTTCAGACCTCCTAATGTTTGAATTCGAACATCAACCAGGAGTTCCCCTAGATGATGTGCAGGAGGTAAGCAACTATGTAGCCGCTCTTAATCATGGTCTCAGACGACTCGGAGAGGATTTTCCTCTTTCACTCAGGTTGCTGAAAGAGATTCATAGTGTATTGCTAT
Organism: Desulfobacteraceae bacterium; assembly: GCA_022712835.1. Next base: position 5,494 of record JAFLJU010000409.1, on the reverse strand, counting down.
CGAAAGGTCGTAGCAAAGAATGTGATCCTGGTGAGTTTCGAAAAAGTCAAAACTGGATTGGTGGAAGTCGCCCTGGTAATGCCGCTTTTGTACCACCACCACCTGAATATCTTCAAGAATGTATGGGTAAACTTGAACTGTTTCTACATGATCTGTCGGAAAAAACTCCCGCCTTGATCAAGGCGGCATTGGCACATGTCCAGTTTGAAACCATCCATCCGTTCCTTGATGGTAATGGTCGTCTCGGCCGCCTGATCATTACTCTATTGCTATGCTCTGAAAAAGTTCTCAAGGAACCGATGCTGTATCTCAGCCTCTATTTCAAAACATACCGACAACGTTATTATGAACTTCTGAACGAAGTGCGGCTGACCGGTGACTGGGAGGCTTGGCTCGATTTCTTTGCAGATGCCGTTATTCATACAGCAACAAAAGCCGTTGAAGCCGCTCAACAACTGATGAAACTATCTGCTGAAGATGGGCTGCGCATTAACGGACTGAAACGAATATCCGGTTCGGCCCATCTCGTTCATAAGGCAATGCTCGAGCACCCAATGGCTTCACCGAATTGGGTCCAGGAGAAAACGAAACTTGCACCGGCTACAGTTAATGCCTGCCTGCGTGAACTTGAACAGCTTGGTGTCGTGAAAGAAATAACCGGCCAGAAGCGTAATCGCCTTTATTCTTATGTAGAGTATATCCGGATCATGAGCGAAGGAACCGAATTACCCCGTTAAGCGAATATGGATCTTATGTACGGAATTCCAACAAATCAAATGAAGCGGATTATACCGCTTATTTGGGGGGTTATGATATTTGAATCAAACAAAACAGATATTTTGACTACATTTATTTAAATCCAGTTTTAAGGCGTAATCAATATTTGATTTAAACGGGGTGTCCACTATGTGAACAAACTGGGTGATAAGTCAAAACTGAGAATCAGGTTTTCTATTATTTCGATAAAATGTCAATCGTTCATATATATGTATAATAATTAATGCCATGAGTTCATATATATATATAAGTTTACAATTTGATCATACTCATATATATATGAACTTATAGTTGTTAAATGTATATATGAGTATGACCGATATGAGAAAAAAACAAAAAATAATCATTCGAGAACAATTAGATGAAACTTTAAAACGGTTTTCAAGTATTGCCTCAGTAAACAGGCCGATGAGAGGATGGATTCGTGCAATACGCGATGCGTTAGGAATGAATATGCGACAATTTGCCAATCGGCTTGAAGTCAGCAAATCTCGAATCCCTCGAATAGAGCAAGATGAAATTACTGGAAGCCTTACGCTTAAAACCATGAATCGAGTTGCAGAAAAGCTTGATTGTGTTTTTGTTTATGGCTTTGTTCCTCGGACAAGTTTAGACGATACTGTTAAAAAACAAGCCTCAATTGCCGCACAAAGACGAATGAGTAGACTTATGCACACTATGAATTTGGAAGCGCAAGGACTTTCATCTAAAAATGCTAAAAAAGCGCTTGATAATATGGTAGACGAAATTATCGATTCTCCGTCTCTGTTGTGGGAGGAAGATAAATAATGATTGAGTATGATGAAGGTACTACCCCTCTCGATTATGACGAACTCAAAGGACTTTTGCCCACACATATTACATCCCGTGGCGAACTCGATTTTTTAGAAATGGAAAATATTAACCAGGCGATCATTTGGAGTGAGAGCTTTAAAACCACTAATCTTATAAATATCGAATTTATTTGTAAACTTCACGAAAAAATGTTTTCCAATGTCTGGAAATGGGCAGGAAAATTCAGGAAATCTCAAAAAAATATTGGTATCCCATACATTCAAATCGAAGTGGAATTGCAAACATTGTGTGATGATGCTCAAGCATGGTCAGAACACAACACATATTCTCCTGATGAGTACGCAGCACGATTTCACCACAGGTTAGTCTTCATACATCCATTTTCAAACGGAAATGGTCGGCATGCAAGACTTATGGCAGATTTAATCCTTGAAAAATTATTCACCACAAAAGTTTTCTCTTGGGGTGGAGAGAGTCGTGTTAATCATAATAAAACCAGAAAAGAATATATTAAAGCTTTAAAAATGGCAGATGAGCATGATTATTCTCTGTTGCTTGAATTTGTTAGATCCTGAAAATCTGCGTCCTAATTTTGGAGATTTATTGTTTTCCGGGTACTTTAATATGCCACAATCCATGGCTTCCATGGTATAGTAAATCAATCGGGCTTTGTTGGTGGAGATCCAAAAACTCAATAACCGGATACAAAAACGAAGAAAAGATATGAATATAAGCACTTTCCTGAAAATTGTTTTTGGCGGTATAAGCGGTATCCTTTTAGGGGGTATCCTTCTTTCGACAGGCCTGACCGGATGGGTTGCGGCCGGGCAAATCAAACAAAAAATTTATGTAATTCCCGTTGAAGGAACGGTTGAACCGGGCATGGCTGCCTATATCAAGCGGGCCACTGAACAGGCCAGAAAAGACCCCGATGCCGTGATCCTCTTTAAAATGGACACCTTTGGGGGACGGGTGGATGCCGCCTTTGAGATAGTGGAAACCATTTCAAGCATTCCAAATGACAAGACCATTGCCTTTGTGGAAAAAAAGGCCATTTCAGCCGGTGCCCTGATCGCCCTTTCCGCAGGCACCCTGGTGATGAAGGAACACACCCTATTGGGGGATTGTGCCCCCATTATCCAGTCGGCAGACGGCCAGAAAGAGGCCGGAGAAAAAACCCAGACCGTACTCAGAGCTCAGTTTCGCTCCCTGGCAAAGAAAAACAATTATCCCCAAGTGCTGGCCGAATCCATGGTGTCCAAGAACATGGAGGTTTATAGGATCACCATGGAGGGGAAAACCCAATATATGGATAAGCAGTCATACGGGGATTTGACGAAGACGCAAAAAAAACAGATCACCCAAAAAGAAACCATCGTGGCCGCAGGGGAGCTGTTGACCATGGATGATATAGAGGCCTTTGATCTGGGCTTTTCAAAACAGAGCGTGGGAGATCTGGACCAGGCACTGGTCTTTCTGGGATATGAAAATTATGAATTGATACTTCTGAAGGAATCCTGGTCGGAAAATCTGGTTCGCGTACTCCAGCCATTTTTATCGATTCTCATGCTTCTGGGAATTGGTGCTCTCTATACGGAGATTAAGGCGCCGGGATTCGGGATCCCGGGCATTGTTGGTATCCTCTGTCTGGGGCTGGTCTTTTTCAATCAATATCTGGTGGGACTGGCCGGTCATACAGAGTTTCTGCTTTTTTTAATAGGGTTTTTGTTATTGGGGGTGGAGGTCTTTGTTCTGCCGGGATTTGGCGTGGCCGGGATTTCAGGACTTCTGGTCATCGCATCAGGACTGGTGCTCTCCTTCCAGGGATTTGTCATTCCAGACCCCTCTTTTCCCTGGGAAGGACAGCTGTTGCTCCGGAACCTGGGGGTGGTGATCGGATCTTTTATGGGCTCTTTGCTGATTTCCATGTTTTTGGTACGGTTTGTACTGCCCGGGATGTCAAAATTGGTCAAGGGACCCTATCTGTCCGCCACACTGGAAGATTCCCATTCAGGCTCAACTCAGGGTCTTGGTATTCGTTCCGGGGAGACAGGGGTGGCGCTTACCCTTTTCAGGCCTTCGGGTAAAATAAAGATTGGCAACAAAAAAATCGATGCCATTACCCAGGGGGAATTCATCTCTTCCGGCACCCCTCTCCGGGTTGTGTCCGTGGAAAAAAACCGCATCATTGTCAAGCAAGATGCAGAAAACAAGGGAATTTAAATGAACGTGTATATCCTTCCCATCCTTCTTCAAGTCTTGGGGATACTGGTGGTTGTAGCAGAAATATTTATTCCGTCCCTGGGCGTTTTAATGGCCATTGCTCTGGGGCTGTTGCTCTATTCCATTTACCTTGTCTTTACTACTATTTCCAGCTTTGCCGGCATGGTATTTCTTGGCATGGATCTTCTGGCGGTTCCCTTTTTGTTGATTCTGGGAATGAAGATTTTAGCCGTGTCTCCCCTGTCCTTGAAAAACAGGTTGTCCAGCAAGGACGGGGTGGTGACCGCAAGCCCCAAAGAGTATATGAATAAACAAGGCCATGCAGTTAGCGACCTTCGACCTTCCGGGATTGCCCTTATTGAGGGGAAAAGGGTGGATGTGGTCACAGACGGTGACTATATTGAAGCCACCACCCCCGTCATTGTCACCGGGATCACCGGCAATCAAATAATTGTTGAAAAAATAGTCAATTAATCATAACCCAAAAAGAATGAATACAAAAATTTAAGGAGAACTGTTTATGGATATCATGTATGTTTTGTTGATAATTGCCGGTATGATCGGCCTGGTGCTGTTTTATTTTATCTTTTCCTACATTTCACTCTGGCTCCAGGCACTGGTGTCAGGGGCCAGTGTGGGGCTGCTCAATATTATTTTCATGCGATTTCGAAAAGTACCGGCCAAATTGATTGTTGAATCCAAGATCATGGCCATCAAGGCCGGGATCGACATTTCCCCTGATGATCTGGAGTCCCACTATCTTGCCGGCGGAAATGTCTCCCGGGTGATCCAGGCCTTGATTGCCGCGGACAAGGCCAATATCGAACTGATGTTTAACCGGGCGGTTGCCATTGACCTTGCGGGTCGGGATGTGCTGGAAGCCGTCCGGATGTCGGTTAACCCCAAGGTGATCGAGACGCCTCTGGTGGCGGCCGTGGCAAAGGACGGGATTCAGCTTAAGGCGATTGCCCGGGTTACGGTGCGGGCTAATATTGACCGGTTGGTGGGCGGGGCCGGAGAAGAGACCATCCTGGCCCGGGTGGGGGAAGGAATTGTGACCACCATCGGTTCTGCCGTCAGCCATAAGCAGGTGCTTGAAAATCCGGATATGATCTCCAAGACCGTTTTGAGCAAAGGGTTGGATTCCGGCACCGCCTATGAAATTTTATCCATTGATATTGCCGACGTGGATGTGGGCAAAAATATTGGTGCAGAGCTTGAAACCGACCGGGCCGAGGCGGACAAGAAAATAGCCCAGGCCAAGGCAGAGGAAAAGCGGGCCATGGCATTTGCCACGGAACAGGAAATGAGGGCCCGGGTCCAGGAGATGCAGGCCAAGGTGGTGGAGGCAGAAGCCCAGGTGCCCCTTGCCATGGCAGAGGCGTTCAGGAGCGGAAACCTAGGCATCATGGATTATTATAAAATGAAAAATATTGCCGCAGATACCCAAATGAGAGAGAAGATTGCCACTCCAGAAACGGAACGGCCGGAATAGACGAGTCTCATATCATTTGTCCAGGGTCTTATGATTGGTATCCTACGGATAAGGATGCTGCCAGGGACCCTGGATAAACTATTTTAAGGATGTGCCATGGATTTTGATTCAATCATATCATTTTTACTGATCCTGTTGTTTTTTGTTGCTCCGACCCTGTTAAAGCGGTTCAACCAAAAAAAGAAAACCGATGGGTCACCCCGG
>JAFLJU010000509.1 GCA_022712835.1 Desulfobacteraceae bacterium | reverse complement strand
TTTACTTGGGATTCCACTATTGATGTTAAATCCGCAATGGGCCTTAGCTTTTTTGGAGCCTTTCCTATAGTCAGCCCAATACATTGACAACAGGGCATCAATGAGACTACCATCAATTGACACGAGGTTTCCCAATTCTTTGTGTTCTTTCGGAAGGACCGTTGCAGCCTGTTGATAAAGATTTTCAAAGAGAAATTGTAATTGTTCAAGCCCCCCTGTGGTTGATTGCTTCAGAGAAGCTGCTGCGGCTAATCCCCCCGTCTGGAGCGATGTTTTGTTTGGCAAAATCACTCTCTTTCATATCCTGAATCAGGTGACGCGCTGATTTATGCTCCTGAAGATGAAAATATACCAGAGCTTTTAGCTGGTCTTCAAAGGTCATTTTTAATGGTCGATCTCCTCGTGATAATACTTGGGGTGCAAAAGGCAACAATTTTAGCAGGGGAGCAATAAATTTGTCAAAAGTTTGAGACTGAATTTTGAGTTTGGGGACAAAGTTCACGGTCATTCGTAACTCCTTGAAATTAAAAGTAATAATTTCAAGGCGCGCGACATTTTCCCACACCGTTGTCAACAAAAAAAATAAATTTTTTTCAAAAAAATTGTACTGGTTCTACCATGCAAGTACCTAACCGGACATCACTGAATCTCAGAGGTTCTTGGCTCCATATTTTTTAAGAATCCCAGATAAATCTAAAATACTTATGAACCATAAAATGCCTTATGTTCGAAATTACCGCGATGGATGAAGGTGATCCTATCCATTCAGGCGGGGGAAGTCATGGATGAAAATCAGGGTTTTTTTTGATAGGGCTGGAATCTTTGAAAAAAAACAGGTATAGCTTTAATCTTTACAAAAAGATGATAATGCAATTGTTTCGGGAGGATTAGGAAGATGAAAAAAGTAGGATTGGTCGGCTGGAGGGGAATGGTGGGTTCCGTGCTCATGGAAAGAATGATGGCAGAAGATGATTTTAAAAAATTTACCCCGATTTTCTTTACCACCTCCCAGGCAGGCCAGAAAGCACCCGCGGGAGTTGACGCTCCTGCTCTGATTGATGCCCACAATGTGGATGCCCTCATGGAGATGGATATTATTATTTCCTGCCAGGGCGGCTCCTACACCGAGGCGGTGCGTCCCAAACTTGCGAAGAACGATTGGAAGGGATACTGGATTGATGCAGCTTCTACCCTGCGAATGGAAGAAAACAGTATTATTGTCCTGGACCCGGTCAACAATGACCTCATCGAAGACGGTCTTGCCCGGGGGATTAAAAACTATATCGGCGGGAACTGCACGGTATCTCTCATGCTCATGGCGCTGGGTGGCCTGTTTGAAAATGATGCGGTGGAATGGCTCACCTCCATGACTTACCAGGCAGCCTCCGGGTCCGGGGCTAAAAGTATGGAGGAACTGGTCGCACAAATGCGCTATATCGGGGACAAGGCCGCCAATATCCTGGACAACCCGGCTTCCGCCATCCTGGATCTGGACCGAAATGTTACCGACACCATCCGATCCAAGGGATTTCCCGTGGACAATTGGGCCGTACCCCTGGGGGCCAGCCTGATTCCCTGGATTGACCGGGCCATGGACAACGGCCAGACCCGGGAAGAATGGAAGGGGTTTGTGGAGACCAATAAAATATTGGGCAGGTCTGACAATCCGGTACCCATTGACGGTCAGTGTGTGCGCATCAGTTCCATGCGGTGTCACAGCCAGGCCTTTACCATCAAGTTGAAAAAAAATCTGCCCCTGGACGAAATCAATGCCATGCTGGCAGCCAACAACGATTGGGTCAAGGTGGTTCCCAATCTCAAGGAAGAGACGATCCAACATCTGACCCCGGCTGCCGTGACCGGTACCCTTACCGTGCCCGTGGGCCGGATCCGGAAAATGACCCTGGGGGATGATTTTTTAACGGCATTTTCCGTGGGAGATCAGCTCCTGTGGGGGGCAGCAGAACCCCTGCGCCGTATTTTGAACATCATTCTTTAAAAATTTTTAAAAAAAGAGCGGCCCCGGAGAGTATCTATCCGGGGCCGCTCTTTTTAATTTCCCCGACAGAATAAGGTTGATGGTCTTTACGCTTTGTCTAAAGGGTTCCGCATTTTCCGACAGCCCAAAAAAAACAGATCCAGCCAAGCAGTCCCAAAACGATAAATGTAACCTTTTCCGATTTCATTACATCTCTCCTGGTTGTTGGTTTCAATCATAATAAATTACATGGTGCTTGAGCCGCCTTCATAAGAGGAGGTCACTTTAAATTTCATTGTTCCTTTTGTGACATCAAACGTTATCTGTTTTACCAATTTACCTGGTTCCGAAAAGGTGAGGTCAAACATGAATGGGCGGCCAGCGAAGTTAATAGGGTGGCGACGTGTTGTTTCCACACCACCTTCAATCGTTTTGTAAGTTACGTTTATTACACTCATGACCAAAGCTATATTTACGGAAGAGACCTTTACAATCACCCTTTCGCAATTTGGAGTCAGTACCCACTTCTTATCACCGGCACCTATAACTTTCTCATCAGCCAATGCCGAACCCGTCAGGCAAATCAACACGATAATGGTCAGAACTGCAATCGATCGGATATTAAATCTGTTCATAGTTCCTCCTTGTTTAACTTTTTTTTGAACTGTAGATACCAAATTCAGGTGTCCATTAATCTGTTACCCCCCGGGGCATGTAAAAACGGTTTCAATTTTATCTTGCGGGAACCTCATTTTTCAGCATGACATTTTTTATGATAGTATTAACACATACAATGAAAAGAGAAACCGCAAAATAAAAAACCCACACAGGGATATTCAATAGTAACTATAGTGACTTACTATAAGCAACTAAATCTATAGCAACTAACATGCCAGAGACAAAAAAGGGCTTTATAGCTGTGTGGAACGTGAATGTTTCACTTTGTATTATCCATGGAGGTGCCAACAAAACTGGCCAATTGCATTGGTTTGACGAACCATTGCCAATATGGTTGCTGATTTAATGATCCTGAAAATTTGAATCTCTGAAATATCTTTACAGTTATTTAAAATATTGTTACGAAATCTTTGTGCAACTTTAAAAAACTGGTTGGATATCATTCCAAATTATAAAATAACAGCACTGACGAGAATATTTATTTTCATTGTGCACAGGCAGGACATTATTATGAGATATTAATGTATGAAGACGATTGAAATAAAAGTAAAAAACACCACACATCTGTATTTTCCCCTGGGCCAAATGGGAAAATCAGAAAGTATATTTGAAGATGCCAATACCGGTGTTTTTCAAGAAAAATACCAGTCGATAATGGCTCATATTATCGGAAAACAACTGGCAGTTAATATCTATTACCAGAATGACCTTATAGCCGCTGCAAATACAAGGATTTCAATTGAACTCCTCAAGATATTTGACGATTATAAAATAAATTTTAAAGTGAATAAAAATGATGTAACGGACGAAGTCAGGGATCATGCTCTTGATCTGGCCATGACCGAGCTGATTAAAAGCAAGAGGATTTTTTTAGACACTCTTAAGAACGAAAATGTTCCGGTTATGCAGAAGAATGTTCATCAGTTTATCTCCCGCACCATTTCCGGCAATTCCATACCGATTTTTAAGGATCACTATGGTGAACTGAAGGGTTACCTTGATTTTGCCAACAGCGCCATCACATCCGAGGAAAAATATATTGCAACTGCGGCAGCGTTAAAAAAAATAATAGAAACTGAAAAGAAACTATTCAGCCTGGGGAAATATCAGGTGGGGGAAACCCTGATTCATGTTATTAAAACCGCATGGATCTCATTGCTTCTTTCACAGCAACTGGATGATTTTTTGGAACAGGACTATAAAAAACTGTGCATTATCTGCCTTGGCCATGACGGCGGGAAGGCTCTGATTCCTGAAGAGGTCATTTATAAAAAAGGACGGCTGACCCAGTTGGAAAATGATATCATGAAAAGCCATGTGCTGTTATCGTATATCCTATCGTCCAACAATCAACTGGATCTGAGCCCTGAAGCCTTTATCATGGCCCTGCACCATATCAAGGAAGATAAAAATTCACCCCAAAGCTACAGCATCGCAAAGGATACCCGTACATCCTATTATCAATATCTTACTGCTGAAGCCCAGACGAAACTCAATGAGATATACTATTCTGCCAGAAAATTCTACCGTGTAATAGCCATTGCCGACACCTTTGAAGCCATCACAGCCGAAAGGGTTTATAAAAAGGGGTCTTCTGTGGGAAAAGCCCTTGAAATAATGATCAACAGCAATAAAAAAAGTGAATGTTTTTATCCGCCCTATTTGGATGCCTTTGTCAAGTTTATCATTACAACCTATTTTCCGGTGAATCTGCAATTCAAAATCAATAATACTTTGATGCAGGAATATTATCAGGCTGAAGAGCAAAACACTCCAGAGAATAATCTGTATAAACGAAATCACAGGGGGGTCATTTTAAATTCCTGTTCCAGTCTTGAACA